>CAMWOK010000133.1 GCA_947175845.1 uncultured Lachnospiraceae bacterium
CGCGCGTCCACACGGTAAGAATTGGCAATGCGGGCAATCTTGTCAAGGTATTTTGCAATCTGCCTCTCATTTCCTTTTTTCAGGGCATTCTGCAGAAGTTCTATGTTGTCTACCTCCGGGGAATCCGTCACTCTGGCAAATGTATTGGCTCCGATCACATAATACTCCGCACCAATCTGATACATAAAACTTTTCTTTTCATACAAACTTTCCTTAAAATTGCTCATGCTGCTCCTCCAATTTTATCACAAATCTGTTGTCTTGTCCTTATTTTTTCAGACGTTTCATATACGCTTTGATCTCCGGATCCGGATTCAGGGACTCACGGATCTTCTGCAGCGCTTTATTGTACGTCCACGCGTCCATCTGACAATCCTCCACAAGCATCCGGCTGCTCTCATAGGGAAAACAGACAAATGTTTCCGCCAGAAGCCATGCAGCTGCCATCTGCGCATAGTATCCCTGCGCAAACTCCCTGTTGAGCGTGGCAAGTATTTTGTCCAGATATGGATACTGCTGTCTTGTGCAGACAGACCGCTCCCGGTTTGAAGCGGTGTCGCCGATATCCGTCATGCTGATTTTTCTGTTTCTTGCGATCCTGCGATTGTCGCTGTCATATTTGAGATAGTGGCTTAAAAGCAAAATGAGAGATACCCTTACCTCGTACTCTCTGTCCGAATACAGATATGGCTGCATCAGTTCCCATACTTCAGCGCGGTGTTTGTTTGCAAACGTAAAAGAGTTGCAAAAACTGTCACAGACTGACCAGTTGTCAACATGCGGGATAAACGTTTCCAGATATGCCGCGCCTTCCTCATACGGAAACCCTTTTTTTGCCGTCCCATATCCAATCAGAATACCGCGCAGCATCGTCTCCTCAAAAAAGAGATCTCTGCATGCGCCTTCACAGCTGGCAGTTTCCTCTTTCCAGCGCTGTTTATTTTCCTTGTCATTCACTATCGTCTTTGCAAGCTTTCGAAGCTGTGGCAGCCTCACCCCCATCAGGGGCTTCGCCCCGGGGATGAGTGCCGCCGAAAACTCTCTGTACTGCTCATCTGCATACTGCGCGAGCACAGTTCTGATCGCCTCACGCATTTTGCTGCTGCCCACCCTTTCTGTACTGGACGGGCGTCATTCCCATTTTCTTTTTGAAAATCCGGTTAAAATGCTCCACATTGGGATAACCGACTGACATCGCCACATTCTCAACTGTCATATTCCCATTTCGCAGCAGTGTTTTTGCCTTTTTCATGCGGATGTTGATCAGGATGTCACCGAAGGTTTTGCCTGATTTCTCATGGATATATTTACTCAGATACGGCTCTGAGAGATGGAAGTGCTCCGCGACATCGCCCAGTGCAGTCGCCTGATAATTAGCCTGAATGTAGTTGTATATCTCCATCATGCGCTCGTCCTGGCACGCCTCATTTTCCTGAATCTGCGGAAGCTTATTCACGCTGACGCAGAGCGCATGTATGGACGCCTTGATAATATCGTCGTCCATTCCCACGCCCCAGAACTTCTCGCCGTTGCAGGTGACGCTCACGTACGCGATCGCCTTTGACGAGGAACCTTTTGTGAGCGCGTGCTCCTCATAGTCTGACAGCTGATAGCTGACGCCAAAATACTGTTTGATCGTGTTGCTCACCGCGTCAAGCCGCCCGTTTCCATTCGCGTCCACAGTCGTCTTCTTGTCTCCGCAGCTGATCACAGCCTCCGCCATGATGCCGTCAACCTGTTTAAAATGACACTCATGAATCTGGAACAACGGCATGTTCTCCACATAATTCTCGCAGAAAATATCGTAAACCCACTGTGGAGAAAGCACTTTGTGCTCCTGGTCAGAGACATCTTTCACAAGATATCCCACCTCCTCGCGCATTGCGTAAGGCAGGGAAATGCCATAGTTCTGCTTGAGGATATAATTCACGCCGCCCTTTCCAGACTGGCTGTTGATGCGGATCACATCCGCGTCATAGTTGCGCCCCACATCTTTCGGATCGACCGGAAGATACGGAACGGTCCACTTGTCTGCCGCCTTCTCCTCACGCCACTGCATCCCCTTTGCGATGGCATCCTGGTGCGATCCCGAGAACGCTGTAAACACAAGATCGCCGGAATACGGCTGTCTCTCGTGGACCCGCATACGCGTGAACGTTTCGTATTTCTCCCGGATCTCCGGCATGTTGGAAAAATCAAGTTTCGGGTCAACACCATGAGAAAACATGTTCATCGCCACAGTGATCAGGTCCACATTTCCTGTCCGCTCACCATTTCCGAAAAGTGTTCCCTCCACGCGGTCTGCCCCCGCAAGGATGCTGAATTCCGCATCGCACACCCCGCATCCGCGGTCATTGTGGGGATGAACAGAAAGTACCACCGCATCCCTGTATTTGAGATTTTTGTGGATGTATTCCACCTGCGTCGCAAACACGTGAGGCATCGCGTTCTCAACGGTTGTCGGTATGTTGATGATCGCCTTTTTGTCCGCTGTCGGCTGCCAGATGTCAAGCACGGCATTGCACACCTCAACCGCATAGTCTACTTCCGTGCCATGGAAACTCTCGGGACTGTACTCAAACGAGAAGTTTCCGTCTGTCTCCGACGCCATCTTTTTCAGCAGTTCGGCGCCGTCCGTCGCGATCTTTTTGATCTCATCCCTGCTCTTTTTAAACACCTGCTCACGCTGTGCCACAGAGGTTGAATTGTAGAGATGGATCACTGCATGGGGCGCTCCCTTGACCGCATCAAAGGTCTTTTTGATAATGTGCTCCCTCGCCTGCGTGAGCACCTGAACCGTCACGTCATCAGGGATCATATTTCTTTCTATCAGGGCGCGCATAAACTCATATTCGGTCTCTGACGCTGCCGGAAAGCCTACCTCAATTTCCTTGAACCCGATATCCACGAGCATATCAAAAAAATGTAATTTTTCATCCAGGCTCATAGGCTCGATCAACGCCTGGTTTCCATCCCTCAAATCAACAGAACACCAGATTGGCGGCGCTGTGACGGCATCCTTCTTTACCCAGTCATATGTACAGACAGGCGGTAAAAAATACGACTTTTCATACTTGCTTGCATTTTTCATGTCTCAATCCTCCACTTTCAGATTTTATTCCGGCGTTAGTTGTATTGGCAAAAATGTCTATGTGCACTCCGTGTCGGTTCGCACAAAAAAATCCTCCGCCTCCACAACATCCCTGCTGTAGAGACGAAAGACCTCCTATATTCCTCCGCGGTACCACTCTACTTTATGTCCTGTGTCATCTCCTGTCCAGAACATACCCTCATCAGCACTATCATGCCTCACCCTGATAACGGCGGGTACTCCGTTGCGCCCTACTGAAAATTTCTACGTTAGTCCGTTCAGACACAAAGCTCCAGGATGAGTTCACCATACTTCCCATACTGTCTCGCACCTGCCGACAGCTCTCTGAAATGTTCCATGCAGCTACTGCTTCCCTTCATTGCCTTTCGCTTATAGCAAATAAAAAATGATACTCTTATCTTAACACAAAGATACTTGCATGGCAATGATTAAAATTAATCATTATTATTGATGTTTTTTATCCAAGAGTCAGTCCAAGATACCCATCCCTGCACGCCCAGTCCCCCTGATGCGCCGGCAGCAGAATCATTCCGCCCATGTTGCGCTCGAATGCCCATGCTGCACCTGTGTATCGAAGAAGATCCGGCAGCACATCGTGAAGCTCAGCATCCTGAAGTGTTGTTTCCACGATGTGAAGACTGTCCTTTTCCACGCGGTACATCAGCACCGCCTTTCTCGGATTTTCCGTCTCTGCACATGCCGTCAGCAAAAGAGTCCTGCCGCCGCAGAACTGGTTTTCCCGGATCGCATACGCAATTGCCCGCTCGTCCCACTCCACATACCCTTCCCTTTCCAGGGCCTGGTCCCTGACAGCCTTATACTCCTTCTCGTGCGCATCAGTTACGCGCCAGCATCCAAGCTCCTTTGGATCTTCTGCTTGGCCGCCCGTCTCCGCTGCCCTCAGCACATGTTCCCCTGCCTCAGGACACTGAAAATTCGCGCTCCCGGTACACCTGCCTGCATAAATCCAACAGGGACTCTCACTGAAAGCATCCACAAATCCCAGCCGCTCATAATATTTCTGAACGTCTCTGTCCGCCGGCTGCAAAATCAGTGGCTCCTGGTATCGCCTCATGGCATGTCTTATAAGCTCCGACGCGCAGCCTCTGTTTCTGTACTCCGGAAGGGTCGCAACGGCATAGACATATCTGGCGTTTTCCTTTTTGCCCTCCATGGTGACCTGCACTGGCAGCAGGCTTGCCATCGACACGGGCCGATTGTCCTGATAGATCACATACATATTCTCGTCTTCAAAACGATTGTTCAGATACAGCTCTATATAAGCCTTCTCATCGCCAAAACACCGGCTCCAGATCTCTCTGACTGCGTCGCGATCGGTCTCGTTTGCATAGACGACCTGGCTTTCTACCGCCCTGTACTTCTTTAGCAGAA
This sequence comes from uncultured Lachnospiraceae bacterium, assembly GCA_947175845.1. Lineage (GTDB taxonomy): Bacteria > Bacillota > Clostridia > Lachnospirales > Lachnospiraceae > COE1. The sequence goes on from CAMWOK010000133.1 coordinate 4,505, forward strand.
CGTCCGGATAATAGGACAGCTTTGCCTTTCTCAACCCCAAGTCTCCCGTGTCTTCCTCACGGTTTACATACAGATAATCCTGTGTTTCATGCAGGACAAACTGCTGATTGATCATGGGATATGCACCCTGCAGATCCGGGTAAGCCTTCTCAAAATGCACTACATATGTGTCGCTGTTGAGCGGTTCCCCGATTGTAAATGCAACGATTTTCCCACCCTTGTACAGAACGCCTCCCCGCAGACCCAGTTCCTCAAAATGGGAAAATGCCACCTCCAGGACCCCGATCTCCTGCTCCATCTCGTCGTTCCACTTCTCAGCGCGCAGTGCCGTCCATTCCCTGGCCATCCTGCGGCACTCCGGGATATTCTCCGTCGTCATCGTCTCGTACTGCCAGTCGCTGTCATCCATGAACCGCGCGATATGATTTCTCTTCCCGTGAAGCTTCTTTCCGCGCAGTGTTGACAGTTTCTCGACAGTATACAGATAGTCAAAATCATCTCTGTCCGAGATAATCTCAAATTCTCCCGGGAACCATTCAATCAGCTTTAACCGGTTTTCCTCCGTGACCGGATAGAGACTCAGCCCCTGGCCGCAGACCGCGCATGATTGTTTCATGTGCCCAATCACAGCGCGCTTATCCCCGTCTCCAAAGGGAAACGAGTACTGGACCGCGTCCTGTTCAGTGCTCCTGATCACCGCACAGCCACATGCAAATGCCACCTGTACATTGTACACTTTCGCCCAGATAAAGTTATTGGCAAAGGTGTACTCGCACGCATTCAGATTATCCTCTTTTAACTTTTTATCAATTAACTCCTTGTCATCCAGTGTAATCGGATGAAAAATTAACTTTTCACATTCTGGCATCTGGATTCCCGCCTGTATTTTCATATTCCTTGCTACTCACACATTATGTCCAGTTTTTGAGAAAATATTGATATCTCTATCATCCTATATGCTTCTCACAAATGTCATTTAAACAGCATCTGTCACAGTACGGTTTCGTCCGCGCCGTGCAGATCTCCCGGCCATGGTCTACAAGCCTGTGGCAGAACTGGTTGCCCTCCTGCGGCGGAATGATCTCCCACAGCGCCATCTCCACCTTCTTTGGCTCTCTTATGTTGTCTACCAGCCCCATGCGGTTTGTGAGACGGATACAGTGCGTGTCCGTCACTATCGCGGGCTTTCCGAACACATCTCCCATAATCAGGTTTGCGCTCTTTCTGCCCACTCCCGGAAGTTTCAGCAGCAGGTCGAACTCATCCGGCACTTCGGAGTGAAACTCGTCGCGCAGCATCCTCATGCAGGCGCTGATATCCCGCGCTTTGCTGTGTCCCAGCCCGCATGGCCTGACAATGTCCTCAATCTCCTCCACTTCCGCGTCTGCGAGCGCTTCTATGGTTGGATACTTGTCATACAGTCCCCGCACGATCACGTTGACCCGCGCGTCCGTGCACTGTGCCGCCAGGCGCACGCTGACAAGCAGCTTCCACGCCTCATTGTAGTCCAATGTACAGTCCGAGTCGGGATATTCCTTCTTGAGCCGCTCGATGATCTCAAGCGCAAGCGCTTTCCTCTTCTTTTTGCTTTTTTTTCTCATTTTATCTTTTCCTGTCTCTGATAGTCATTGCAGTCTGACAGTCAAAAATTGAAGCTGTAAACTGCAAGGTTCACAGCTTCAATCTTCATCTGAACAGAAGACTGTTTTAATTCTTTAATGTCTCCTTATAGAACTGCTTAAACTCCTCATATCCATCGGCTGCAAGCTGTTCCTTCTGGAATTTTTTGTTTTTGTTCATGCGCGCCACAAGCACCTTTGTGCCATTGCTCCGCTCCTTCTGCGCCTCGGCGATAATCTGGCAGAGCGCGTCTTTTGACACGCCTTTCTCAATTAAGTACGCCACTTTTCTGTTCTGGTCTGGCACCTTGAACCCGCTCTCTGACAGAATCAGAATAATGCGCTCAAAACCGATAGAAAAGCCGCAGGCAGGCACATCCTTTCCCGTAAATCTGCCGACCATTTTATCGTATCTGCCGCCGCCGCCACAGCTTCCGCCAAACTCCGGCATAGCAATCTCAAAAATCGTGCCTGTGTAGTAGGACATGCCGCGAACCAGGGTCGGATCAAACACAAGCTTGAAATAATCGCCTTTCGTGGCATTGACACTCTCGATAATCTCCCGGAATCCTGCCCTGACATCCGCATCCAGAAAATCAGTCATTTTTTCCTCGAGAAACGCGAGTGTGTCTGCCGACGCATTCATATCCTTGAAGAGCGCAAGGTATCTTTCAACACTCGCGCTGTCATAACCGTTCTCTGTCAATTCGCGCTCGACGCCGTCCATGCCGATTTTGTCCATCTTGTCAAGCGTGATAAATACGTTGTCATAATCCTTTTCTTCAAATCCGCTGTACGCAGCCATTGCTTTCAGGATTCTTCTGTCATTGATGCGGATCTCAAAGTTCTTGAAACCAAGTTTTCCAAGCGTCGTCGTCGTGGCGAGAATCAGCTCAATTTCCGCGAGGTTTGACTCCTCTCCAAGGATGTCAATATCACACTGCATAAACTGGCGGTATCTGCCTTTCTGCGGCCTGTCCGCCCTCCATACGTTTCCAATCTGAAGCGCCTTAAACGGCGAGGGCAGATCGTTTGCATGGTTGGAATAATACCGCACAAGCGGCACTGTCAGGTCATAGCGCATCCCCATATCAACCACGTCGGATTCGGTCTTTGCCGTCTCGAGGTTGAGATGCGCACCGCGCTTGAGTATTTTGAATATCAGTTTTTCGTTTTCACCGCCCTGTTTGCTGCTGAGATTCTCAATATTCTCCATACAGGGGGTCTCCATCGGAGTAAATCCAAACTGACCGTAAGTTTCCTTAATCACACCAATCACATAGTCCCGTATCTGCATTTCCTCCGGCATGATATCTTTCATGCCGTTTACAGGCTTTTTATTCAACGCCATAACTGTACCTCATTTCCTTGTATCGTCTAAAATCAGAAAAAACGTGTCGACCGCTCTTCCTGCCTGTCTTAATCGCAGCCAAAATTTCTGGTGGTCCCCTTTGCCCACGGGCTGCCGACATCACAGCGGCCATGATGATATTGTGTATCGACAGTCCCCTCC
>CAMWOK010000134.1 GCA_947175845.1 uncultured Lachnospiraceae bacterium
CGCCAAAGGGGTATGGGGATGAGATATCGAGGCAGCTGACACAAATGGGGGTTGATGCGCTGCGGATATCTGTCTTTGTATTGTAACTGGCGGAGGTTTGGGATTCATGAAAGAGGGGTGAAACCAATGAAAAAGGATAAAATCCTCTTTGTGGTGCAGCGATATGGAATGGAAGTAAACGGAGGAGCAGAATACCACTGCAGGGTTTTGGCGGAACATTTGCTGGAACGATATGAGGTGGCTGTCTTTACAAGTTGTGCAAGGGATTATATGCCATGGGATAATTTTTATCCGGTGGGCATGTCAAAACTGAACAATGTAGCTGTACATAGATTTCCTGTCGAAAAGACGAAGGATGAGGCATATGTGAGGGAATTGTCAGCCAAGGTTAACCGAGGGGAAAAAGGAGCGGAGACAGAGTGGATTGAGGAAGTGGGACCTTTCTGCCCTAAATTGATTGCCGCGTTGAAAAGTGAAGGAACTCTTTATAAGGCAATTATATTTTTCGGATATGCTTTCTATCCGACGGTCGTAGGTCTGCAGTCAGGATTGAAGCATACGATTCTGATACCGACAGCGCATGACGAATCCAATATTTATAAGGAGATGTGTTACAGGACACTCCAGTCGGCCAGTGCATTTTTATATAACAGTGTGGAAGAAAGACAGTTTTTATTTGACAGGTTTGGTACAGGGAACAAACCAGGAAGGCTGACATGTGTAGGAATTGAACTGCCGGATGTAAGCAATGGAAAGCTGCCAGAAAGGGATATACAGGATCAGGATTATGTTGTATATGTGGGGAGGGTTTCGCACGGCAAGAATTTTATGCAGCTGAACAGGTACTTTATACAATATAAACGAAGCCATAACACGAATTTAAAACTGCTGGTAGTAGGGCGTGTGGACAATGAAGAAAAGCTTGCTTACCATGAGGATATTGTTTATATGGGATATGTGTCTGAGGAAGATAAAACACTTCTCATGAAAAATGCAGCACTTCTGATCATGCCGTCCAAATATGAAAGTCTATCGTTAGTGATTCTTGAAAGCATGGCATTAGGAAGGCCTGTACTGGTCAACGGGGACTGTGAAGTTTTAAAGGGACAGTGTATCAGAAGCAACGCAGGGCTATATTATTCAAGCTATGCAGAATTTGAGAAAGCGCTGGATTATATGCTCACAGATTCAAATGCATACACTCAGATGGCCGAAAACGGGCTGGAATTTGTGCGCAATAATTATAGCTGGCAGTATGTTGTTGAGAATGTCAGTTCATTGATTGAAGAAATTGGAAGAAACAGGGAAGGAGAACAACTGGTATGAAAAAAGGAGTAATTGCAGCATTGTGCGTCGTAGGAGGGGCAGTTTGCGGAGCGCTGGGAGTAAGGAAGGTAATGAAGGACAAGGTAGTTCACAAATCCAAAATGTCGGAAAAGCATCTTGCGTTATATCTGATGATGAACCAGTGGGTCAAGGTGAAACAGGAGGGGAAGTCGATAGCCGGATATCTGGAGAAAAGCGGCTACAAGGAGATCGCCATCTATGGCATGAATTATGTTGGGGAGACATTGATGAGCGAACTGGAAAATTCGAAGATAAAGGTTATGTACGCAATCGATAAAAATGCTGACAGGATATACGCGGATGTCGATGTGCTGACACCGGATGCGTGTCTGCCGGAAGTAGACGCGGTCATTGTCACGCCAATCACATTCTTTGATGAGATCGAAGACAGCCTTTCAGAGAAACTGGACTGTCCGATTTTATCAATGGAAGATATTCTGTACGAGGTGTAGAGAACGTTTCCATCCGGCAGGTATTCTGATGGATGGGGAAAGTCTGAGGGTGGCATATTTGAAGACACAGAACATGCCGGTTGACCAATTTGTTGAGTATGTCAGGGACAGAGAAGTATATATATACGGGGTAGGGGACTTTTATCAGAGATTATCGACAAAAGTAGTTTATCAATGCATTCACAAATCGGTTGCAGGATATATTGATAACGGCCAAAAAGGCGAAAAAATAACTGTATCGGGCGTGGAATACAGGATACAGGGAATTGAATTTTTAAGAACGGTTCGCAAAGGGATTGTCCTTCTGTGCGGCACAACCTATCTTGAGGAGATGTATCAGCAGCTTGTCTCGCAGCGATTTTCAGATGAGATTGAGTGTTTCATTATGCCGCTGGTATGGGCAGTTTCTGACGGCAGGGACGATCCCGAAGTAATAAAATGTATCAGTTTGGAAGACAATTCAACTGCAATGAGGGAAAAACGGACAAAAGAAAAAATAGATAAAAAGATTCATTGCTGCTGGTTCAGCGGAGAAAAAAAGCCAGAAAAATATCAGCGGTGCATTGACACATGGAAACGAATTTGCCCTGATTATGAAATCATTGAGTGGAATGCTTCGAACTATGACTGTGAGAAGAATCTGTTTATGAAACAGGCGTATAGAAATCGAAAATGGGCTTTTGTATCAGATTATGCGCGGCTTGACGTAGTTTACAGTTATGGCGGTATTTATTTGGACATGGATGTGGAATTGCTAAAGGACTTTAAACCGCTGCTTGGATATGATGCCTTTTTTAATTATGGTGTGCGGCATATGATCGAACTCGGCTCTGGGTTTGGCAGTGTAAAAGGGAATCCTTTTATAGGCAGACTGATCGGGACATATGAGAATGAGGAGTTTGTGGATCGATACGGAAAGCCTCAGGCTGATAAGTTTGTACAGCCAAGATGGCTCAATGACTGTTTTGAAAGAGAAGGATTTTGGATGAACGGTGATATGCAGTTAGCAAATAATATGCTGTTGTTGCCAAGACGGTTTTACACACCGAAGGATGATTTTCTTCTGCTCAATTGGCTGCAGTGCAGAGACACAAGAGGAATACATCATTTCAATTCAGAATGGAGATCTGATGAATACCTAAACGGCAGGACAGAGATTACGGCATGGATAGCAGCAAAATGTCTTGGAAATGTATAGTATGCTGTCGTGCCTTAACAGATTTAAGGATACAGTATCATGGTCTGTGTACAGTTGTAATGCGAAAAAACAAAAGTGAGGAACAGATGAAGTATATTACAAAAGCAGATTACAGGGAACTTAGAAAAAAGTACTCTGTAATTATCGGCTGGGGAGCAGGAGCAGAATTTCAAAGATATTATGCGCATCATATTTTTCAGTTTGACTATATGATAGATGGTGCAGGAAAAAATATCGGTACATTAATTAATGGAATCCTGGTTCAGGGAATCGATGTGATCACATGTATGAAAAATGAGGTCTCCCTGCTTGTGGTTATTTTTCCCAATATAGAAAACGAAATTTTGCTGCAGCTGTCCGAGCTGTTGCCCAATGCGGATACCATTGCAGCACGTTTGTTGTGGATAGATGGGAGAAGGGAATCGTATTCTGCGGACGGGGAAGATGGTATCATGTTTGACTATATCACGACGAAGTATGATCAGTTTACTTATATGGATATCGGTGTCTGTCATCCTGTTGTGAGAAACAATACGTATCTTTTTTATGAGAGGGGGTTCACCAGCGGGGTGTTGGTGGAACCCAATATGGATATGTGCAGTATGGCTGCTGAGTATCGTCCCTTTAACAGGATTGTGAATGCAGGTGCATCACCAAATGGTGCAGCACAAGAGCTGACCTATTATTTCGACCCGCTGCATCCGGGACTGAACACGTTTATGAGAGAAGTGGCGGTGCAGCGGAAAATGGAACGGACATTTCGAAAAGTCCCGGTGCAGGAGATCAATTCCATTATCGCAGACAATTTTGATACTTATCCGAATATCCTGGATATTGATACAGAGGGGCAGGACTACGAACTGTTGTCACATTTGGATTTTGCAATGTATCCTATTGACCTCATCTGCGCTGAGCCGGCTTCGGGAGATAAGCTTCGGAAGCTGATGTGTGGAAAGGGATACAGACTTCTGGATATAACCAGGGAAAATGAAATATATGTGCGGATATAACGGTTATGGCTGTCAGGAGGACTTAACGGTGCTGAGGAAACTCACCAGAGAGAATGTAGGCACGCTGTCAGGAAAAAAACTATGCATTTTCGAAAAATCAATCCAGTATTTGGAGGAGCTGTGTGCCCGGTTTCATCTTGAGGACAGGATAGCATATCTTGTAGACCTGAATGAGCGCAGCCAGGGCAGATTTGTATTTCGGGGCAGAATGTTGCAGGTATACGGGATATCTGACCTGCAGCAGATTGATATGTTTCAGACAAATATTCTGATCACCAGTGATTATCATGTAGAGGCGTATAGGAGGATTCTTGCCGTGCTTGGGGAGAAGGCTTCGCACATGGACATCTACTATTTTGCCAGCCAGGAAACAGAATATGAGGAAGCTTACCGCCTGCACTATGAGAAATGTCCGCTGAAAGAAATCCTCCTGTTCCGCAGCGGCCCCCACGCCTCATCCTATGTAAAAGGCATGGATTTTGCAGATAATGCGAGGGCTTTGTTCGAATATGCGCTGCGGATCGGACTCAACCGCCACTATGAACTTGTGTGGTTTGTGAAAAATCCAGCAGAATTTAAATCGTATGAAGCAATCGGAAATGTGAGATTTCTGTCCTTTGACTGGTCTGTGTCCGCAAATCCCAAAGAGCGCGATGCATACTACCAGGTGCTCTGTCTTGCAAAATACATATTTTTTACAGATGCCTACGGATTTGCCAGAAACTGCCGCAGCGATCAGACCAGGATACAGCTTTGGCATGGATGCGGATTTAAGACAAGGGTGAATTTTGTGCGCTGCGAAGGGCGTTATGAGTACACGACGGTCATAAGTGATCTGTATGCAGAAATTCATGCGGATATCTATGGACTGAGAAAAGACCAGGTTCTTGTGACCGGCTATGCAAAGCAAGACTGGCTTTTCCACCCGTGCAGTCCTGATATGGAGCGGCTGCATATACCGGCTGCGCGAAAGTACATATTCTGGCTTCCGACATTCCGCTCCACCGGGGAGGGGATGGAGCAGTTAAACGAGTATCGAACCAGCGCGGAGACAGGGCTGCCGGTTGTGGATACAAAAGACAGGCTGGGGCAGCTGAACACGCTGCTGAGAGAGAACAATGTTACTTTAATTGTCAAACTGCATCCCTTTCAGGACAGGGACACAGTGCACTGTGAGAACTGCTCTAACATTTATCTGATCGAGAATGAGGAGCTTGTGGCACAGGATATCCCGATCAACCGTCTGCTCGGACAGGCGGATGCGCTGATTAGTGACTATTCCTCGGCGGCGGTAGATTTTATGCTGCTGGACAGACCGATCGCATTTATGCTTGAGGATGTGGAAGAATACAGAAAGAGCAGGGGATTTGTTTTTGAAAATATCAGAGAATGGCTTCCCGGTAAGGAGATATTCACATTTGAAGATGTGTGCGCTTTTGTGGAGGAACTGTCCATGGGCAGGGATACAACGGCAGGGAGGCGGCGGGCACTGCGGGACAGAATGCACAAATACTGCGATGATAAGAACTGTCAGAGAATATTCGAGCGGCTCGGGATTCTCCCGGATTCCCCCATTGCGAATCCCCCAAAAATATGATATGCTATACAAAATACCCAACAGGAGGCACTTCACATGCCTCCTGTCTTTCACGGAGGAATACAGATGACAGCTGCGCTAATTTTATCAGGGGGAAGCGGTGTCCGGCTGGGCGCGGACATTCCCAAGCAGTATATTGAAGTAAATGGCAGGCATGTCATTTCTTACTGCATTGAGCAGTTATCCCGCCATAAGGCGGTGCAGGCGATCCAGATTGTGGCGGCGCCGCAGTGGCAGGAGCTGATCTGTGCGTGTCTTGAAAAATATGATGCGTGCGGAAAGTTTCATGGATTTTCACAGCCGGGTGAGACGCGTCAGCTTTCTATTTATAATGGGCTGCAGGATATCAGGCAGTATATGGATGATTCGGATGTCGTGCTGGTACACGACGCGGCGCGGCCGCTGCTTTCCGCGCAGATGATCGCGGACTGTGTGGAGGCGATGAACGGCTATGACGGCGTCATGCCGGTGCTGCCCATGAAGGATACGGTGTACCGGAGCGCGGACGGGAAGACAGTCAGCGCACTGCTGGAGAGAACAGAAATCTATGCGGGGCAGGCGCCGGAGGCGTTTCGAATTGGGCTGTACTGTGAGGCGAACAAACGACTGCTTCCCGATCAAATCCGCAGGATCAACGGCTCGACGGAGCCTGCGGTCATGGCGGGGATGCGCATAGCTATGATTCCGGGCGATGAGAACAATATGAAGATCACCACAAAGCGCGATTTGGAGCGCTTTCGGGAACTTGTCATGTCCGGGGAACAGAGGACTCAGAGAGGAGCGGTGTGAGGCATGAAAGCGTGGATTCTGCACGATATAGCAAAGATTTGTTTTGAGGAAGTGGGCAGGCCAGAGCCTGCGGACAACGAGGTGGTTGTCGCAGTGAAGGCAGCAGGTGTCTGCGGTTCTGATATTCCGAGGATTTATCAGACAGGCGCGCATGTGCATCCGCTGATACCGGGCCACGAGTTTTCGGGGCAGGTTGTCGACACTGGGAGAGCTGTCGATGCGGGATGGCGCGGCCGGCGCGTCGGTGTTTTTCCCCTGATTCCCTGCAGAAAATGTGTTGCCTGCCGGGGGCAGCACTATGAGCTGTGCCGCAGCTACAGCTATCTGGGATCGCGCAGGGATGGAGGATTTGCAGAGTATGTGGCAGTGCCTGAGTGGAATCTGGTCGCGCTCCCTGACAATGTGTCCTATGAGCAGGCGGCAATGATGGAGCCGATGGCGGTTGCGGTGCACGCCATGAGGAGTGCGCTTGCACCGGACGTAGACAGACAGCAGCCAATTGCCGTCTGCGGCTTTGGGACGATCGGGATCCTGCTTGCGATGTTTTTGAGAGAGGCGGGATTTGGCAATCTGTATGTGATAGGAAACAAGGATTTTCAGAGAAGAATGGCAGCAGGGCTTGGCATGGACGAAGCGCACATTTATGACAGCAGACACGGCAGTGCGCGGGAGTGGCTGATGACGCAGACGAAAGGCGCCGGTGTGGATGTTTTTTTTGAGTGTGTCGGAAAGAATGAGACTGTGTCGGATGCAGTTTTGTGCACAGCGCCAAACGGGACTGTGCAGCTTGTGGGCAATCCGGCGTCGGACATGCTGTTCGACAAGCATACATACTGGAAAATTCTTCGGGATCAGCTGACCGTAAAAGGCAGCTGGAACTCTTCGTTCCGGCACAGTGCGGAGGATGACTGGCAGTATGTGCTCGATAGGCTGCAGCGTGGAAGAATACATCCGGAGCAGTGTATTACACACTTCTTTTCCCTGGATGCACTGGAACAGGGATTTGAGATAATGCGGGACAAAACACAGGAGTATGTCAAGATAATGTCAGGCGCCTAGTACAGCATCGCATGAATAATCGAGTAATACGCGCCTGCCTTTTGTGCCAGTACTGCGTTGTCGTCAGTCACCGTAGCCACCGCTACGCCTCCTTCCTCCGCCTTGTCCTGACACAAAATTCAGGCACCTATTACTTCGAAATTAGTGCAATGCTG
>CAMWOK010000135.1 GCA_947175845.1 uncultured Lachnospiraceae bacterium
GCAGCAGACAATCCAGCACGTCATATGCCATTCCACATGTGTAAAGATATGCTTCATCTGCCTGCCGTCCGCGGCGCGCTGCACTCTGTGCGCCGTCATTCCCCGCTGTGCAAGCCACTTTGCAATCTCTGCCTCGCACAGCGTCCCGTCCACATTTGGAAGCTCCCACATCCCCGCCAGAATCCCGCTGTTCTCCCGCTTTCTGAGCGCGATCCGATCCTGCATACACATCACCAGCACAGTCTTTTGCTCCACCCTGCGCGGCGCCTTCTTCTTTTTCACCGGATACTGAAGCTGTGTCCCGCTGCCGTGCGCCCTGCACAGCGCGCGCACAGGACATTCCTCACATTTGGGCCTGCCGCCGGGCACACACACCACAGCGCCCAGCTCCATAAGGCTCTGCGTGAAGTCCCCTCTCCCCTTTGCGGGATAGACCTGCTCCAGCGCCCTGGTGATCTGGCTGCGAAACTTTGCGTCCGTAATGTCGTGTGCGTCCTGCGTAAGCCTTGTCACCACGCGCAGCACATTGCCGTCAACTGCCGCCGCTGGCGCCTCAAAGGCAATCGAGGCGATCGCCCCCGCTGTGTACGCGCCGATTCCCGGCAGGGCGCGTATCTTATCATACTCCTGCGGAAACCGCCCCTGATGCTTTGCACAAATCATCTGTGCCGCCGCCTTGAGATTGCGCGCCCGGGAGTAGTATCCCAGCCCCTCCCACAGCTTAAACAGTTCCTCGTCCCCGCACGCCGCAAGTGCATCGATCGATGGAAGCTGCTCCATAAACCGCTCATAATACGGAATCACCGCCTCAACGCGCGTCTGCTGCAGCATAATTTCCGACACCCACACGCGGTACGGATCCCTGTTCTCCCGCCAGGGAAGACGCCTGCAATTGGCCCGATACCAGTCGAGCAGCGGCGCCACCATTTCCTCCAACAAATTCTCCTCCATACTATCCTCTCCATTGACATTCTGTTTCATTTTGCGCCTCCCCGCCCTTTGTCCCGTTTTTACAACCCTTTTCGCGTTATTTTTCCCTTAAAATGGGTAATAATAGGTTGTAAAAATGATACACAGCACCACAGAAAGAAGGTTGTAATTATGCCCAGGCCAAAGACCAGCACCGGCGAAAAAAATCTGATCAGCAAGCGCCTGATCGCTTTGAGAAAAGAGCACTATCTCTCACAGCGGGACTTGTCCAGCAAACTCCAGCTTGCCGGATATGACATGGACAAAAATGTCATCACCCGCATTGAGACCAACAAGCGGTATGTGACCGACATCGAAATCCGCGCCCTGGCCCACATATTTGGCGTCACCTGTGATTATCTGATAGAGGGCGAAAACAAAGAATAGCAAAAAGGGGCTTCGTGCCCCTTTTTGTTACAAATATTTCCTCAGCAGCTGCGTCAGCCGGTTCACATCAATCGGCTTTGCCACATGCTCATTCATGCCACAGTCAAGACACCGCTGGATATCGTCTGAAAAAGCGTCCGCTGTCATGGCAATAATCGGCAGCTCTGCGTCCGGGCGTTCCAGCGCACGGATCGCTTTTGCCGCATCATATCCATTCATGATCGGCATGCGGATATCCATCAGCACGACATCAAAATATCCCGGCTGCGACTGCTCAAACTTCTCGACACAGATTTTGCCGTTCTCTGCCCGCTCAAGCTCAAATCCTGCCTCCGACAGGAGATCCTCAGCTATCTCCCAGTTCAGATCATTGTCCTCCGCAAGCAGTATGCGCCTGCCTTCGAAGCTGCCGTGCGATACCGTCTCCTGTTCCTTCTCCTTTTTGGGTTCGTCGAACATGTAACGGCTAAGCCCCAGAAACAGGTTCGACTTGAACAGCGGCTTGGAGATGAAGCCCTGAATGCCTGCCTCAACGGCCTCCTCCTCAATCTCGCTCCAGTCATACGCGGAGATAATCAGAATCGGCGCATTCTCACCCAGGTGCTCCCGCATTGCGCGCGCCGTGTGCAGGCCGTCCATCCCCGGCATCTTCCAGTCCAGAAGCACAATCTCAAACGGATTTCGCTCGTCATGGCATTTTTTTGCCATCTCCACGGCCGTCTTTCCGTCCATGGCCCACTGCGCGTCAATCCCAATCTCTTTCAGGGATGCCACCGCGCTCTGGCACAGATCCTCATTGTTGTCCACCACCAGCATTCTCCACGGCGGCAGCTTCATGTCCTCCACCCGGGTATCTGCTTTTTCCAGATCCAGTGTTATGTGAAATTCCGTGCCCCTGCCAGGTGCGCTCTGCACGGATATGCTGCCCTTCATGGTGTCCACGATCGCCTTGGTGATCGCCATTCCCAGGCCGGTTCCCTCAATCTTGTCAATCTGTGCCTTCTCTTCCCGCGTGAATGTATCGAAAATCTTTTTCTGAAATTCCTCTGTCATTCCGACGCCGCTGTCCTTCACCCGGAAGTGGCACCGCACATAGCCGTCTCCCTGCGGCGAAGGCTCCTGTTCCAGATAGACATTGATCCTTCCGCCCTCTGGCGTAAACTTGAGCGCGTTAGACAGCAGATTGATCAGAATCTGGTTCAGGCGGACACTGTCGCAGTGAACCTCCTCCGTAAGGATCTTCTGGATAAATATGTCAAAGTGCTGCTGCCGCTCCTTCACCTGCGGCTGCACAATATTTACAAGGCTGTCCATCGTCTCGCGCAGCGATATCTGGTTCATGTTCAGCGTGAGCTTCCCGCTCTCTATCTTTGACATGTCCAGCACATCGTTGATGAGCCCCAGCAGATGTCTGCTCGACAGGGTTATCTTGCCGAGACAGTCCTTCACGCGCTCCGCGTTGTCAATATTTGCCATGGCAATCGCCGTCATGCCCACGATACCGTTCATGGGTGTCCGGATGTCGTGGCTCATGCTGGACAGAAACTCACTCTTTGCCTTGTTCGCCTTGACTGCCTCCCTGCGCGCCAGCTCAAGCTCTGCCATCTGCTGCTTGGTCAGCCTGTAATAGATGCCGAAAATAATGACAATGCCGCCCATGATGACAATGCACATCAGCAGCGTCGCGGTCTGCCGGTCCATGCTCAGATTTTGCAGGATCTGGTCGAGTGTCCCAAACGGCATCAGCGAAATCAGAAACCACTCCGAATTAGGCAGATCCGTGAAGAGCAGGTATCGTTTCTCATTGTTTACGCAGGCGATTGTGGCGTACTCTGTGTTCGTGTCCATCGCTGCCTGCAGTTCGCGGGCGTACTCCTGCGCCCCTTTTCCATCGTACTCGCAGAAGGTCTCCTTGATATTTTCGAAAAGGGAGTCCTGCCTTGTCCGGATCACAAAGGTTCCGTCGTTGCGTATAATATAGGAGTACATCAGGGAATTTTCATCATCCAGCGCAAGCACATTCTCCAGATATTCCATCGATATCGCCGCCACCATGGAAGCGCTTGTCTTGCCATCCTTCATGGGATACGCAACGTCGATCAGAAGGCACATCACCTTCTCCCCCTCGGCGCTGACCCCCGAGAATACTCTCAGGCTGCTGTCCTGCAGTACATTGTGGAAGATTTCCTCATTCTCGTACTCCACCTGTTTTCCGTAGATGACCTCACAGTCCCCGTCGCTTGTGTAGAGACCCAGATACAGGAAATCGCGCACCTGCGCGCTGAGCACGAGCTGCTCTATCATCTCCGGACCGTACTCCATCGTCTCGGGCGGATGCCGCTGCACGATGCCCTCCATCTCCAAAATCTGGGAATCGATTACCGCGTCGAATTTCTCCTGCATCTGTTTTGCAATTGCAGACATATAAATCATACCAATCTCATTGATTGCCCCATCACTCTTGCCGGATACGTATATGGATGTGATTGAAAACATGACGATACATACAGAAATCAGAATCGAAAAACTTATCACCAAAAATTTTTTTGTATTTTTTATCATAACAATTCCTCTTCTTTATACCAATAGTTGTACCTTTTAGATTCTATGATTCTACTTTTATAACCAGTTTTCTTACCGTCTATATGCCTGCTCCCACCTTTCGCGCAGAATAGCCACGATTCCGCAATACTAAATCCATTATAAATTATACAGAATATTCCCAGAAAGTCAACAATCTAAAATCTTTTCCATGCCGATTTTTTGCGGCACAAGCCCGCAGCGCTCGTAGAACTGCCTGGCGCCCTCATTGCACGCCCACACATTGAGGGTGACATTGTAACAGCCCTGCTCCTTGGCAAACTGCAGCACATGCCCGTAGAGGCTCTTTCCAATATGCTGCCCTCTCACCTGCTCGTCGACGCACAGGTCATCAATGTAGAGCGTCCTGATATCCGTCAGAATATTGTCACCGACATGCTGCTCAAAGACGCAGAACGCATAGCCGAGCACGCGCTCCTCCCCGTCAACCCCCACAAAAATCGGTCTTGTGTCGTCGCGGATTAAAGTCCGCAGCTCGTCGTCCGTATATTTCTTTGTGTCCGCCTGAAACAGATCCGGCCGGCCCTCATGATGCACCCTGAGCACCTGGCAGAGCAGACGGTTGATTCCCTCCATATCCTTTTCCAGCGCACGCCTTATCTTCATCGTGTCATTCCCCTTCCTTATTGTAGGGCGGTCTTGAACCACCCTCGCTGCCGCAGTCGCGAAGTCCCTAATTTATATCGTCTGGTTTATGCGTTTAATTTACTGGTATAACGCCGAACATTTTCCGGCTGCCGGCTGATTTTTTATGAAATATACTGCGTTTTATCCTGGCTTAGAAACGCGAGAAACTCTTTCTCACACCTGCTCTGCCCGCGCCTGGTATCGCACAGCGCGCACACTTTTCGCACCGCCATCTGCTCGTGCACCGGGATGAGAAATACACTTCCCGCCGCGACTGCAGGCTGCGCCAGCTGTGCAGGCACATATCCGATCCCAAGATTGTTCTGGATCATGGGCACCATCAGGTCTGACGTCGCCACCTCGATATCCGGCCGCAGTACAATGCCGTTTTGCAGAAAAAAGTCACTGGTCATGTCGTAAGTCACGGTGTTTTTGCCGAGGCACACCCACGGGTAATCCGCAAGCTCCGCCAGATGTCTTTTGCGCCGGGTCAGCTCCATGTAGCCGCTGCCGCAGATGAGCACATCCTGAAATGCCAGCAGCTTCTGGCTCCTGATATGCCTGCCGGCCTGAAACGGGCTGGTCACGACACTCACGTCTATCGCGCCCCTTGTCAGCTCGCGGATGGCATCTCTTGTGCTGTAATTGTGGATCTTGAAGCGCACCCTAGGGTTTTGCTGCTTAAAGTGCTTCAGCTTCTCAAACAGTACCAGGTGCAGCGCCGTCTCCGTCGTTCCCAGTATGATTGTCCCCTCAGTCTGTCCGCCCGCTTGGCTCAGCTCATCCTCCGCAGCCTGTATCTGAAAAAACGCCGCCGCAACACGCTCGTACATAAGTTCTCCTTTTTCTGTGAGCGCGATCCCCTTGTTACTCCGCAGAAGCAGCTGGCATCCCAGCTCATTTTCCAGAAGCTTTATCACGCGCGTCACATTGGGCTGGCTGCTGCCCAGCGCCTGCGCCGCCTTCGTGATGTTCCGGTAGCGCCCGACATAATAAAACACCTTGTAGTACTCATAATTTACATTCATCCCGCACCTGCCATATCAATTTTAAATAGTCGCTATATAAAATATATATTTTTCATATTGCCTGTCTGTTATTATAATGTAGATTGACTGAAACGTAAAGCGGTTTGACTGCACCTGCGCGTCAGGAAATAACAATTCGGCACAGTGCGCACAGCAGTCAAAATGCATCAAGCCATGGTACATGGCTTGGTCTGATGTGTAACAGCTTGGCAAGGCTACGCTGTTACGTCAAGAAAGGACTGATCGTATGGCAAAAGATTTGAACAAAGATTTAACTGTGGGAAATCCACAGACTGTACTCTGGAAATTCTGTCTCCCAATGTTTGGCAGCATCCTCTTCCAGCAGCTGTACAACATTGCGGACAGTCTTGTCGCCGGCAGATTCATCAGTGAGAATGCGCTCGCCGCCGTCGGCAACAGCTACAATGTCACACTGATTTTTATCGCGTTTGCCTTCGGCTGCAACATCGGCTGTTCCGTCATCGTGTCGCAGTATTTCGGCGCAAAGGACTACTCCCGGATGAAGACTGCCGTCTACACGACGCTCATAGCCAGCGCGGTGCTGTGCGCGGCGCTCATGCTGATCGGTTTTGTGTTCTGCGGCCCTCTGCTCTCGCAGATGCGGACACAGCCCGAGATCCTGGCGGACTCCGCCCTCTATATGGATATCTATATCCTGGGGCTGCCGTTCCTTTTCTTCTATAATATAGCGACCGGCATCTTCTCCGCGCTGGGGGACTCGAAGACACCCTTTTTCTTCCTCGCGGCATCGTCGACCTCCAACATCGCGGTTGACATTCTCTTTGTGAACTGTTTTCACATGGGCATCGCCGGTGTCGCGTGGGCAACCTTTTTGTGTCAGGGCATCAGCTGCGCACTCTCCATGCTCCTGATCCTGAAAAGGCTTTCCGCCATCCAGACCGAAAAAAAGGCAGCGCTGTTCTCGTCAGCCCTGCTGAAAAAGCTTGCCGTGATTGCCATCCCGAGCATCCTGCAGCAATCCTTTATCTCCGTCGGAAATATCTTTATCCAGAGTGTCATCAACAGCTTTGGCATCAGCGTGACCGCCGGATACTCCGCCGCCGTGAAGCTCAACAACCTGGTGATCACCTCCTTCACCACACTCGGAAACGGCGTGTCAAACTTTACCGCGCAGAATATCGGCGCAGGACTCCCAGACCGGGTAAAGAGCGGCCGCCGCGCAGGACTCAAGCTGGTCTGGTGCATCTGCATTCCGATTGTGCTGCTGTATATCTGTCTTGGGCGCTGCCTGCTTCTGCTGTTTTTGGATTCCACCTCGGAGGAGGCGCTGCGGACCGGATTGCAGTTCCTCCGAATCCTGTCGCCCTTTTATTTTGTCGTGTCGGCAAAGCTTGTGACCGACGGAGTGCTGCGGGGCGCAGGCGCCATGAACGCATTCATGGCCGCCACCTTCACAGACCTGATCCTGCGCGTCGTGCTCGCCTTTTGCTTCTCAAGCCTATTCGGCGCCGTCGGAATCTGGTGCGCATGGCCGATTGGCTGGACGATTGCGACGGGCATGTCGGTCTGTTTCTACCGGAAACTCAAGTGCTAATGACACCCCCTGCACTTGCTGCAGTCGCCCCCGCACTGCAGCGACTTTCCATTTTTCTTATCGCGGACCATGCTGCGCACAGCCAGACCCACAACTGCACACAGTATCAGCAGCGTGATAAACGTGCCCATGACCATTCCCCCTTCCGCCTACTGCGCACTCTTGTTTACAAGCATCTTTTTGCCACCGCGAAACCGCTGGGTCGCGCTCTCCCTGTACGGCCTGACAAGCAGGCATACAAATCCCAGCACACAGGCGAACGCGGCGGCTGTTCCGACGCCGAACACACCGGTCGTGATCAGTGTGCCAATCTGATAAATGCACAGGGCGACCACATAGGCAAGGCCGCACTGGTACCCGACCGCGCACCAGACCCATTTCGGACTGCTCATCTCCCGCCGTATCGCCCCCATCG
>CAMWOK010000136.1 GCA_947175845.1 uncultured Lachnospiraceae bacterium
TCCAAACTATGCGTACGGGTTTCTGCGGGAGGAGGTCCAGGAGCACATTTTTGACAAACTGCAGCTTCTGATCGAGAGCCGGGTCATCTTGGGGACCTTTGAGAACGGGACGGAGTACACGATTGTGGCGACGATATTGAACATGCCCAAGGAGATCGTGCGGATGATACAGAAGTTTGACTTCACGAAAAAGAATCCGAAGCTGATTTACATCAACACCGGGGAGAAGATCATCTCCCTCGAGGATTCGATACTGACGGCGTTTCTGAATCTGGCGGGCTTTGATGTGGCATTTTTTGTGCCGACGGGCTACCAGAATATCGAGAAATATTTTAGCAGGAAACTGATGGAGGAGCATCAGATTGGCGAGTATGTGTATGACCTGCAGGTTCCCAATATGGCGCTGGTTTCCTCCGGGGCAAAGCTGTCCTGGCGCGAGAGGCTGTTCGGGAGAGGGGGATGAGAGACCTGCAGTTAGATTGTACACGGTAAATTGGATGGATATCGGGCGGCAGGACGAGACTGCGGCAGATAGGAACGGAGGATTAAAATGGGACTTGATTTTAGCAGAGTGGCAACACAGCAGCCTGTAATGGCGAACACCATGGATACCAAAAATGAGATTGAAGTGGTGAAAACATATGATATCGTGGAGGATCGGCAGCAGATGAACGAGGTGCTTGTCGGCTCCCAGGAAGTGGACGATATCGTGAGCACCATCGAGGTCAACAACCTCGAGACAATCGTATCGTTTGGCGCGGAGGTTGCGGAGGAGATCTCAAAGGCTTCGGATGTTGTGCTGAACAATGTGAACATGTCCCAGCTTGACGATTCCAGCGAGATGCTCAACGCGCTCGCGCGGGTGATGGAAAAGTTTGACATCGACGAGCTGCGGGATAATCCGACACTTTTCGGAAAGCTTTTTGGAAACATGCGCAGGCAGCTTGACAAGATCCTTGACAAGTATCACACGATGGGCGACGAGGTCGACAAGATTTACGTGGAGCTTCGCAAGTACGAGTCGGAGATCAAGCAGTCGAACCGCAACCTCGATAAGATGTTTGACGCCAACGTCAACTATTACCACGAGCTGGTGAAGTACATTCTTGCCGGCGAGCAGGGCTGCAGGGAAATAGAGGCGTACATCGCGCAGCGGGAGTCCGACATGCAGACGACGGGGGACAACTCGATACAGTTCGAGATTTCCAGCCTCAACCAGGCGCTGATGATGCTCGAGCAGCGCACGCAGGATCTGCGGACGGCGGAGAGCGTGGCGATGCAGTCCATTCCCATGATAAAGGCCATGGAGTTCAGCAACATGAACCTGGTCAGAAAGATTAACTCGGCGTTTATCATCACGCTGCCGGTGTTCAAGCAGGCGCTCGCGCAGGCGATTATGCTCAAGCGCCAGAAGATACAGGCGGAGGCCATGAGCGCGCTGGATGCAAAGACCAACGAGATGCTGATCAAGAATGCGCAGAACACGGTGGAGCAGACCAAGATGACGACAGCCATGGCGTCGGGCAGCTCGATTAAGATTGAAACATTGGAGACAACCTGGAGGACGATCGTGGACGGTATCAACGAGACGAGACAGATCCAGAACGACGCGCGGACAAAGCGCGCCGAGGAGCAGACGAGACTCGAAAATATCAAGCGGGAGTTCAACGAGATGTACCATGTTCCCAATAAAAAGAACTATTAATTTCATGATGTGAATGTGAAGGAGGAAAAAGGAATGCCAATCAGTTTATCAAAAGGACAGAAAGTAGATTTGACCAAGGGAAATCCGGGACTCAAAAAGATTATGGTGGGCCTTGGATGGGATGTCAACGCATTTGATTCCGGTGCGGATTTTGACCTGGACGCGGCGGCTTTCATGGTGGGTGCGAGCGGAAAGTGCCCGACCGAGAAAGAGTTTGTATTTTACGGGAATCTGACGCATCCGAGCCAGTCTGTGAAGCACATGGGCGACAATCTCACCGGCGAGGGAGAGGGCGACGACGAGCAGATTGAGATTGAGCTTGACAAGGTTCCGGCAAATGTCGAGAAGATTGCGTTCACTGTGACCATCTACGACGCAGATGTGCGGCGGCAGAACTTCGGGCAGGTGGCAAACGCGTTCATCCGCATTGTCGACGAGACGACGAACACGGAGCTTATCCGCTATGACCTCGGCGAGGACTTCTCGATCGAGACGGCAGTTGTGGTCGGCGAGCTCTACAGGCACAACGGCGAGTGGAAATTCAACGCGATCGGAAGCGGTTTCCAGGGCGGTCTCGCAGCGCTCTGCGGTCACTATGGGATTGAGGTAGCATAAGGAGGGTACACAGATGCCAGTCAGTTTAAAAAAGGGTCAGAAGGTCAGTCTCACCAAGGATAATCCGGGATTGAGGAAAGTTGTTGTCGGGCTTGGATGGGATGTCAATGCGTTTGACACGGGCGGCGATTTCGACCTGGATGCGGCGGCGTTCCTGTTAAATGACACAGGCAAGGTCGGCAGTTCCAGCGATTTTGTGTTCTATGGAAATCTCGCGCATCCGTCCGGCAGCGTGATACATCAGGGCGACAACCTCACAGGCGTCGGCGACGGGGATGACGAGCAGATCAAGATTGATCTGTCCATGGTTCCCGATAGCATTACCAAGATTGCGTTCACGGTGACCATCTATGAGCCGGAGCAGAGAAAGCAGAATTTCGGACAGGTCAGCAATGCGTTCATCCGCATCTACAACGAGGAGAACGGCGAGGAGATGCTGCGCTACGACTTGGGCGAGGACTTCTCGATTGAGACGGCAGCAGTGTTTGGCGAGCTTTACAAAAACGGCAGCGAGTGGAAGTTCAACGCGATCGGCAGCGGCTTCCAGGGCGGCCTTGCGGCGCTCTGCGCAAATTTTGGAGTGGATACAGAATAAAATAATGCGCGGGAAGCACGCATGTGCAGATTCCCGCGCAAATAGTGTTGTGGAAAGGAAGGGAGAATAAAATGTCAGTTAGTTTACAAAAAGGTCAGAAGGTAAGTTTGTCCAAGGACAATGCAGGTCTTTCCAAGGTGATTGTGGGTCTTGGCTGGGACGAGGCAAAGCCGGCAAAGAGAGGATTTTTTGCGCCGAAGCCGCAGCCGATCGACTGTGACGCCTCCGCGATCCTGCTGATGAACGGCAAGCTCTGCGCAAATGATGATGTTGTATATTTCAACAATCTCAGACACAAATCAGGCACCGTGCAGCACATGGGTGACAACCTCACCGGCGCGGGCGATGGAGATGACGAGCAGATTGTCGTTGACCTTGCCGCAGTTCCACAGCAGTATGACAAGATTGTGGTTGTGGTCAACATCTACCAGGCAGTGCAGAGAAAGCAGCACTTTGGCATGATTGAGAACGCGTTCATCCGCATAGTGGATGCCAGAAACAACACAGAGCTGTGCAAGTACAACTTATCGGAAGACTACTCGAACATGACGGCAATGATTTTCGGGGAGATCTACAGAAACAACGGCGAGTGGAAGTTCAATGCCGTGGGCCAGGCGACGACGGACCCGGGGCTTGGAGAGCTTGTCAACCGATTTATCTAAATTCAATAAGATTGAGGAGAAAATGAAAAATGAAATTTAATGGACTTAGTGACAAAGAGGTCGAGCAGTCGCGGCAGCAGTACGGTTCGAACACGATTCCGGACTCGGAACCGACCACCTTCTGGGAGGAGTTTAAGGAGACTTTCGGGGACCCGATGATCAAGATCCTTCTCGCGATTGCTGCGCTGATGATTGTCATGTTCTTCTTTGGCTACGCGGAGATCTACGAGCCGCTGGGAACCATCGTGGCGGTGCTGGTGGTGGCGTTTGTGTCGGCGAAGACCGGCGTGGCGAGCGACACGAAGTACCGCGAGCTAAAGGACAGCACAGAGAAGGACAAGTGTAAGGTATATCGAAACGGCGTTGTCACGGTAATCGAGGTGGATGATGTCGTGGTTGGCGACAAGATTCTGCTCCAGTCGGGCGACAAGGTTCCGGCGGACGGTATTCTGATCGACGGCGCGCTCAAGGTTGACAACTCCGCGCTCAACGGTGAGGCGGAGGAGTGCAAAAAGACAGCAGCTGACCCGGGCGTACAGCTTGCGGACGACATCACAGGAGACACTTTCGTGGATAAGCACTCGCTGTTTCGCGGCGCGGTCATCTTCGACGGCGAGGGCGTTCTGGACGTCAGAAAAGTCGGCCTCAAGACCATGATGGGCAAAATGGCGGAGGAGATGCAGGAGGAGGAGCCGGACTCTCCGCTGAAGGTCAAGCTCGCAAAGCTCGCAAAGCAGATTTCGACGTTTGGCTACATCGGTGCTGTCGTGATTGCGCTGTTTTATCTGGCGCACGCCATACTGGTGTTTGACGGCGGGGCTGCAGGGTACTTTGCACAGCCGATACCGGATATTGTCAAAAATGTGATTGCCGCTGTCTCCCTTGCAGTTGTGATCGTTGTCTGCGCGGTGCCGGAGGGACTGCCGCTGATGATCTCGCTCGTGCTGATGCAAAACACGAGCAAGATGCTCGACCACAATGTGCTTGTCAGAAAGGCGGAAGGTATCGAGACTGCGGGTTCATTAAATATTCTCTTCAGTGACAAGACCGGAACCATCACCAAGGGCTCGCTCGAGGTGGTCGACTTCTTCTGCGCGGACGGAAACTCGATCGAGATTGCGCAGCTGAGCAGGCACAGCAAGGTGAAGGGGCTGATAGACCTTGCAATCGGCAAAAACACGCAGTCCATGTTTGACGCCTCGCACAAGGTGATCGGCGGAAATGCGACAGACCAGGCGCTGATGAAGTTTATCGGGGAGGACACTTTCCGGGCGCTCGCGGCAAACACGGAGTACGTGGTCACAGCGCAGCAGGGATTCAACTCGACCAACAAGTTCAGCCAGGCGCGCATAGACAGCGTGGGCAAGACCTTCTACAAGGGTGCGCCCGAGCGGCTTCTGGCGGCGGCCACCAGATATCTCGATGCGGACGGAACCATCAGGGATATCGACAAGGCTGTGTTGGACAGGAAGATTGACGCGCTTGCGGCGAAGGCAATGCGCGTGCTCGCATTCGGCTACTCTGAGAGCGGGCTTGTGGAGAGCAAAATTAATGAGGACATTGTGATTATCGGCTTGGTTGGCATCCGGGATGACGTGAGACCGGAGGCGCGGGACGCCATCGGGGAAGTGCAGGATGCAGGCATCCAGGTAGTCATGATCACCGGCGACAGACTCGAGACAGCTGTGGCAATCGCAAAGGATGCCGGGCTGTTAAAGAGCGACGACGAGATGGCACTCTCCTCCGCACAGCTTAACGAGATGTCCGACGAGGATGTCAAGAAGATTATACCGAAGATCCGCGTGATTGCAAGAGCGCTTCCGACAGACAAATCCCGCATGGTGCGGCTCTGCCAGGAGATGAACCTGGTGGTCGGCATGACCGGAGACGGCGTGAACGACTCGCCTGCGCTCAAGCGCGCTGACGTCGGATTTGCCATGGGCAGCGGTACAGAGGCGGCAAAGGAAGCCGGCAAGATCGTCATTCTCGACGACAACTTTAAGTCCATCAAGGATGCGATTTTGTACGGTAGAACCATCTACCACAATATTCTGAAGTTCTGCAAGTTCCAGCTGGTGATCAACGTCACGGCGGTGGTGGTCAGTGCGATTGCGCCGTTCTTTGGCGTGGACGAGCCGCTGAAGGTGACGCATCTGCTGTTTGTAAACCTTGTCATGGACAGCCTCGGCGCGATCATGCTCGGCAACGAGCCGGCGCTTGAAAAGTACATGCGCGAGAAGCCAAGGCGCAGGGACGAGAGCATTGTGAGCAGGGCAATGATGGCACAGATTCTGACAATGGGTCTGTGGCTGACGGTTGTCAGCTTCGTGTATCTCAAAGTTCCGTTTTTTGTGAATCTGTTTGCGAGCGAAGAACAGCACTTGACAGGCTACTTTGTGCTCTTTATCGTGAGTGCGCTGTGCAACGGTTTCAACGTCAGGGATGACGGTTACGGCATCTTCAAGGGACTTGACCAGAACAAGGGCTTTTTGAAAGTATTTTTCCTCATAATCCTCGTCCAGTTCGTGATTGTGAACGCGGCGCTGATTCCTGTGCCAGTGTTTACCTGGATCGGAAATATGTTCAGCTGCCATCCGTTTGGTCTCATGGGATGGATCGCGGTTGTGCTGCTGTCGCTCACAATGATACCGGTGGATCTGGTGCGCAAGACGGTCGTCAACAAGAAGTAAAGGAACGGCTGCGTCTGCGAACTCGCTCCACAGACCGGAGAAACCAATCGGTTGTTTACAGAAGTGTGAATTTGATAAAGGGGTGGTCGGAGGCATCGCTTCCGACAGCCCCTTTATGTGCTTTAGGATAAAAAGTTTATGCGGAGGCAGGGATGATTGTATTTCATACGGATTTGGACAATACATTGATTTATTCTTATCGACATGATATTGGCGAGGGAAAACGCTGCGTCGAGATTTACCAGGGGAGGGAAATCTCGTTTGTCACGCAGGAAACTTATCAGCTTCTGCACAGGCTTTCTGAACAGAAAAGTCAGGTTTTGATCGTGCCGACAACGACCCGGACGATCGAGCAGTATCAGCGGATCGACCTAGGGGTTGGCGCTTTTCCGTATGCCCTTGTCTGCAACGGCGGGGTACTCCTTACAGAGGACAATACCAGTGTCAGCGAAGACAGAGACTGGTACAGGGATTCTCTTGAGATGATTCGGGACAGTGTGGGAGAGCTGCACAAAGCCTTGGAGCTGTTAAAGCGGGATAAGCGCAGGACTTTTGAGCTTCGCTTTATCAGAGAGTTGTATATATTTACAAAATGTGATGAGCCAGAGGCGGTTGCCGCAGACTTGAAAATGGTTTTGAATGCGGAAATTGTAGATGTTTTCAATAATGGCGCGAAAGTGTATGTCGTGCCAAAAGCGCTGAATAAGGGGAGAGCGGTTGAAAGGTTCAGAGCGCATATCGGGGCGGACTATGCGATCGCGGCCGGGGACAGCGAATTTGACATTTCAATGCTGGAAGCGGCTGACAGGGGAATAGCAGCGCCAGAACTTGCCAAGAGGTGTTCTTTTTCCGGTAAAGTCCAGTGTCCTTCAATGAAAAAAGTGTTCTCAGAGGCTGTGCTTGAGATGGTTTGTAGTATATCAGCAGATGCTCGATGATGCTATGAGAAATATTACTCACTTTTCGGAATTGTGTATGCTTTTCCCTTGTTTTAGCCCTTATGGGTAAGTTACAAGGGAAAGTTTTTGTTATTCAGTTTTCATTGCTTAACTCATTCCAACAACCTTATCCAAGAGCTTTACGAAATCCCGTTTATCCGCTCTTGCGGCATGTGCATAGACATTCATGGTTGTGTTTACGTCTATACTTTGGGAAAGCAGACGGTTCAATATAGCAGCGCTTTCATTTGAAATTATTTTATCATCCCGCATTAAAGTTCCATCTAAATCAGTACCATACAATGTTTTTATGATAGAATTATTTTACCCTTTCCGCAATCATAGTATCCATACAATGCTGATGTGGGATTCCGCCGCTATTGCAGTTAAAAA
>CAMWOK010000137.1 GCA_947175845.1 uncultured Lachnospiraceae bacterium
AAACAGGATATTGTTAAAATTGCCTGTCTGCCCCAGCAGCATTAAAAACAGGGGTGCGGTTATACTTATAGCAGCTGCCATGACAGATTGAAACGGACTCCTGCAGTGTGCGGAAAAATAAAGCGTCAGCGCGCCCGTCCCTGTTATCCCCAAAAATTCAGATACGACAAGGTAGGAAATTACCGTTCCCATGCGGTCTGTACTGGAATAGTGATAATTGTTCCACGCTCTTATTTGTGTCAGCTCTTCCATCACCTGCGCGTAAAAACAATCCAACCCGTTCAGCCCAAACACAGCCCACACAAACGCAAAATCCAGAACGATAATGAGCGCATACACAGCGAACACGATTGTCATTCCCGCCGCAATTTTCGCCCCGATGTCCTTTGCTCTGCCCTCTTTTGTGGCAAATAAAATCTGCTGCGTGTTGAGGGCGCTCTCCTCGGAGAAAACCGGAGAAATGCCAAGCAGTATCAGAACCATGCCTAACACGCATCCCACCTGCAGCACATTCACAAACACCTGCCATCCATAACTGTATTCCAGCACGAGTGGTCTTTTGGTTGCAATACCTGCCTTTCCTAGTTCTGTCTCCGCAATTGGATAAGTACAGGTTCCCACGCGATAGTCTTCAGTCGTGTGAAAATATCCATCGGAAAAAGCGTTCATCACAAAATCATTCAGATAATTTTTGTACAGAAATCGATTGTAATTTTCGCTGACGCCATATGGAAATCCATACTTTTCAACGATCTGCTCCACCTTCTGGTCCGTGAGCACACCCTCAAACTCCGCGGTAATCCTGCGGTCCATCCGGACGGCCTGATATCCCGTGTACCGCACGCCGTCAATGGTTGAATCTGCATTTATAACAAAAATGTTCATGTACAGCAGCAGAATCACGAGTGCGGACGAAGCGCTGAAAAGAAAGAGTTTCTTCGAGCAGATTTTATACAATTCCATCCTATATAATCTCATAAAATTGCCTCCTTTCACTACAGATAGTAATACAGATACGCATCCTCCAGAACCGGGTCAACAGCCACTGCGCCTGGATGTGGTTTGTCCCGGGACACAATCCGAAGTTCAACCTGCGGCGCGCCCACACCGCTCTCCTGGCCGTAATCTGCGCAATTGCGCAGATTACTCACCGCGTACGCTGCATTGAGCCTGGCTGCCGTCTGTTCCGGCACAACACACTTCCACACGCACCCTGCAACCGGCTCCAGTATCTGTGCCTGTGTTCCCGTCCGCACAAACACCCCGTGCTTCATAATCATAATCTGATCCGCAATATACTCCACATCAGACACGATATGCGTCGACAGAATGACAATCCGGTCCTTTCCAAGCGCACTGATAATATTGCGGAAGCGCACGCGCTCCTTTGGGTCCAGCCCTGCAGTCGGCTCATCCAGTATCAGTATCTTTGGTTCGTTTAAAAGCGCCTGCGCAATACCGATTCTGCGCAGCATACCGCCTGAAAAAGTTTTTAATTTCCTGTTTCTGGCCTCCGTCAGCCCCACAGTCTCCATCAACTCCTCAATCCGGTTTTTCGCAATGTCCGGATCGAGGGCTTTCAGCGCTGCCATATAATTTAAAAACCGCATCGCACTAAATTCTTTGTAGTAGCCAAAATCCTGCGGCAGATATCCCAGAAGATTTCGGTAAGTGCCGCCAAGCTGTCTGATCGGGATGCCATCGCAGGTGATCTGCCCCTGCGTCGGTTTCAGGATACCGACGATCATGCGCATCAGCGTCGTCTTTCCCGCGCCGTTTTCCCCGAGCAGCCCGTACACGCCATGCTCAAATCCTGCAGTCAGGCTCTGCACTGCCTGTTTCGCCTTCTTTTTCGTTCCATAAATCTTTGTAATCTCTGTCAGCTCTAGTCTGCACATAACAATTCCCCCCTGTCCAACGCGCTGAAAAATCTTCGCAGCTGTATCATTAATATACCAGTTCCCGCCGCCAGCGCTGCCCCCCAGAATGCCAGTGCTGACGCCTCGTACAGCCTGGGAACCAAGGTCAGAACACCCCAGAACAGCGCTGAAAACACGCCGGCTGCAACAAGCAGCAGCAGACTCCTCCGGCCAGCCTCCATCAGTAGCACCGTCAGACAGACGCACTCTGTAAACACGAACGGAACCAGCGTATATATGCCTGTATTGAGGATATCAAGCTGACCTTTCAGCCCGGAGTACACTGTCGTGGCCAGCAGCACAGCAAGGCTGAGCAGCCCGGGGTACGCCATCTGAAATGCCGCGAGCTGCGACGCGTTAAAGTAACAGCTCTCTGCAAGCTCGGTCGTTCCCTGGAAGAACATATTGCCCACTTCCAGCAGCGACAGCGCACCCAGCGCACCCGCGGCAATCATGGAGATCCGCTCCCACTGCGCACCATGTCCCCACAGAAAAACTCCGGCGCAGACCATCAGATGAATGAGAAAAACCGTCTTGTCCATGTAGCAGATCTGATGTATCAGGATTCTCCACCGACTTTTGTGCACAGGCTCTGTATGCTGGCATCGCCGTATTTGTATTTGCGTCTCACGCTTTTTTGTGCGGTCAATTATGACACTTGTGTCATTTTTTTGAAACAATGCACGCAGTTCCTTCTCTTTTTGCATCGTTACCACCTCCACTCTTCTAAACCACCACATGCTTTTTCAGACTGGCAATCCCCAGCCGGAACCGGGATTTTGCAGTCGGCAGGCTGCATCCGGTGATTTTGGCAATCTCGCGGAATTTTAGCCCGTCATGAATCCGCAGTATCACAACCTCCCGCTGCTCCTGCGGAATACCCTGCAGCAGCGCCCGCAAATAAAGCTCACTGTCGCAGTCCGCAATTGTCCTGCCACAGCCCGCCTGCCTCTGCGCCGCAACATCCTCTGTCCCACCCGTTATCGCGTCAAAAGAAATGGTGTTTTCCCGCTGCGCAGACTGGCTGCGAAAATAGTCACAGCACAGATTGCGCGCAATCATGATAAGATATCCTTTCAGATTTCTGTGATTACAGGCGTCCGCGTATTTCATAAGCCGCAGAAACACCTCCTGCGCAATGTCATAGGAATCCGTTTCGTTTCCCGTGTAATAGCGGCAGAACCGATAGATATCATCATAATACGTTTCAACTGCAGACTCGACAAAAGCCCGCCTGTCTCTCTGATTAATCATTTGTCACCCCTGCAAGGAAAGTAAGCCCGACACGCCTTTTATTTGATCTTGGTATATGCCGGATTTTTTGTCTGTATACATATTATAAGACTCTGAGAACAGAAAAAAAGATCAGCGACACAAAAATTTTTTCATAATAATATTTATAGGCCCTCAAAAAAAGTGCCTGCGCAATGCAGGCACTTTATATCCGGTTATTTAATTCTGTTGTTTGACGCTGTCAACGACTGCGGGGGCTTTATCTGTGTATCCCTGCCGCCGCCTGCTCCACCGCATTATACCGCGGAGCCATGAGCTGCTCCACCAGCGCCTTGTACGGGTCGATCTCATTGCTGAGCACCATCTTCAGGATCGTCGGTGAAAATCCGCTCACCAGCGCCACGCCGAGCGCATTCTGGCTGACAGGAATCGTCTTTGTCCTGCTGCAGATATTCCAGAATACCAGTCTTGGCAGGCTGTAGCCGTGCGCCGCATACCTTTTGGCAATCGCTTGAAACATCTTCTCGTCAGGCGATACAACACTGCCGCCGGCATACACTCGCGTCGCCGTGTCAAATTCCATATCCGACAAAATCAGCAGATTTGCCGGAAGCTCCTTCTGCGGCATGTGATACTTCACTGCAGTGTCCAGTATCAGGTCAAACACCGCCTCGATGTTCGTGTTCGCCACCTCGTTGTGGCTCATTGCGATCCGTATCTTATCAACGAGTGTCTCTCCCTTTGACAGATCCACAAACTGCGGATTCTGGCTGAACGTGATATACGTGTCCCGGAACTGTCCCGTGCAATGCTCCGAAAAATAGATGGCGAGTGCATCTGCCACTTCCAGGCAGGAGACAGCTGTATTTCCAACCTTCACCCACATGCTTCCGGAACCGTCCGCGACACAGAGCGTGTTCCCTGCGCCCTGCACGTAGTCAGGCAGCGCCTTCCACAGCGCCTCAAGCGCATCATCCACTGGTTTCAGATACCACCATCCCGGCTTTTTCTCCATATCAATATAAGAATGAACGATATCGTGCGGATAAAGCACCTCTGCATGAATGGTCGTCTCACCCTTTTTTACAGCGGCCAGAAATCCGCGCCGCCGCTCCTCATCATTGCGCAGAAAAGCATTGTTGTAGAGCAGATTGGCCCTCGAAGGCACCGCCTCATATCGAATGTCCGCCCATCTTTTGCCGCTCATCTTCACTTCCACAATATCCAGATACTGCCGGTAAGCGGACAGCATCTGCCGGTACTGCCTGCTTGTCAGGGACAGCCGCTTTGCCAGCATGCGCGCCAGCTGCTTTGTGTGGGCAGCAGATGCATTCTCAGACGGAAGCCACTTCGCACAGAGGCTGACCGAAAGGCCCTTCTCCCGGTTGGCACTGTCCTTTTGCAGCTGATGCTGTATCAGTTCCACCGCCGCGTCCGCAAGCGGTGATTCCAGCAATGCCACGACAATGTCCCAGCGCGTGTACTCCGGAATCAGCGGCAGCAACGCTCTTGCAAGCTCAGTCTGGCTCTGCGCCAGATAGTGCATAATTACCTTGAAAAGCCTCCGTTCCCCGAGTCCCTGCCGCACATCCCCCGCATAGAACAGCCAGCGGAGCGCAAGCTGCGGATCCTCATAATATGCTTTCACAAACGCCTTTTCAATCTTTTCCGGAGCGGTGTTTCGGAACGAGGAAACTGCAAAATTTAAATCAAGCAGAGCCTTTCCTGATGTTCTGTATCCAACCGCGCCGTTCTCGGTCACAGAAGTGTTATATTCATTGTTCAACACGTTCTTAATATTCTGCATGAATCCCATTTTGTTTCCCTCCCTGTTCGTGCAGTTTTTCTCTGCAGCCTGCAATTTTCCTGTCTTAAAGTTCTTATTTTACCGCGGAAAATGGAGCTGGCAGGATGAGCTACAGCCCCGTCAGTTATCATATATCACATTAAAATGGAGCCATCCGGATTCGAACCGGAATATTAAGGAGTGACAGTCCTTTTGGAGAAGGTTGCTGCAAGAATCTTTGACAAGATTCCAGAGCGTGATTCCACGCTCAGGTGCTCTGCCAGTTGAGCTATGGCCCCGAAAATTAATCGTATGTTATCCAAGACAAACAGGGCTAGCCGGATTCGAACCGGCGACAAGGGGATTAGAAGTCCAATAGAAAATTGCTGCAGGAGCGTTTGACAAAGCTCCTTATTTTCCTGCTCTACCTGCTGAGCTATAGCCCTGTATCTTCATACAGGAGTGGCCCGAAAGCTCCTATCGTGGAACCCAAATCCATGTTATGTAACGATTGCTGCGTATGTCTTTGTCAAGACACGCATCTTCGAACCACTCCATGTATCTACTATATCACGCCTTTTAACCAAAAGCAATATACCTGTGGTATAAAGCAAAAGAGCATTTTGCACAATGCAAAATGCCCGCTGTAACTGCTGTATGACGCGCTACCTGTTCTTCGCCTCAAAATCTTCAATGTATTGAATTATCAGCCGCACTGTCCCGTCGACGCCGAGCACGCTGCTGTTGATTGACAGGTCATAGCTGTCCGAGCGTCCCCACTTCTTGGTGGAATAGTAATTGTAGTAGCTCTGGCGCTGTCTGTCCTTCTTAATCATCATCTCACGTGCCTTGTCCGCGTCAAGCTGATACTTCTTCATAACCCGCTCGATCTTGGCGTCCTCGTTTGCATGGATAAAGATATGCAGGCAGTTCTTGTACTCCTGCAGCGCATAGTCCGCGCAGCGTCCCACGATCACGCAGGGCTCCTCCTCCGCTATCTTCTTGATGGTGTCGAACTGTGCCATGAAAACCTTGTGGCTGATCGGCATATCCACAAACGATGAAGAATTGTAGCCAAATGTGTATGTATCCATAACCAGATTGTAAAGAAACGAATTGGTTGGTCTCTCATCATGGTTCCGCAGCATCTCCTCGCAGAATCCGCTCTCCTTGGCTGCCCGCGTGAGCAGCTCCTTATCAAAACACTGAATCCCGTAATGTTTTGCAAGCTTCTCTCCAATTTCATGTCCTCCAGAGCCAAACTGACGTCCGATTGTTATTATAGTATTCATATGATCCCATCCTTTCTGAATGACATTTTAATAACTTACTATCATTATATACTAATTCAACAAAAAATTCAAATTAAACTTCATTTTTTTGTATCATTTTGTGCGAAGTATGGATAAAAGCTTTTCAAAGTACGCTGGAAGCGGCGCTTCAAATGTGACGTACTCCCCGCTTCGCGGATGGATCAATCCGATCGTCATTGCATGGAGCACCTGCCCCTCGAGATGAAACGGTGCTGTCCGGCCAGAATACACGGTATCTCCCAGAAGGGGATGTCCGATACTTGCCATATGCACCCGGATCTGATGCGTCCTGCCAGTCTCAAGCTGGCATTCGATGTAGGTATACTGGCCAAAGCGCTCCAGCACCCTGTAGTGTGTCACTGCGCGCCTGCCGTTTTTTTCATTGACAGCCATCTTTTTGCGGTCGTTGGGATGACGGCCGATCGGCGCGTCCACAGTGCCGCCCTCATCCTTTATGACACCGTGTACAATTGCCCTGTACTTTCTGGTGATATCATGTGTCTTGAGCAGTTCTGCGACTGCATTGTGCGCTTCGTCATTCTTGCAGACAATGATCGAACCTGTCGTGTCCTTGTCGATCCTGTGCACTATGCCCGGGCGCATCACACCGTTTATGCCGGAGAGCGCTCCCCGGCAGTGAAACAGAACCGCGTTGACAAGCGTCCCTTCATAATGTCCGGGCGCCGGGTGCACGACCATGTTTTTTGGCTTATTGACGATTAAAATGTCCGCATCTTCATACAGAATGTCAAGCGGGATGTCCTGCGCCGGAATATCAGGCTCCACGCTGTCCGGTATCACAAAGCGGACCCGGTCGTCCACTCGCGCCCTGTAGTTTGCCTTGACAGCGGCGTCATTCACGCACACATTGCCGTCCTTGATCATCTTCTGGATGTAGCTTCGCGACAAATCGTCCATGTAGCTGGTGATGCACTTGTCTATGCGCTCGTCCTCCATCTCGGGAGCGATCTCAAACACTACTTCATTCATATAGCACACCTGTTATTTTATGTCCCGGAACTTTTTTGTCCGGAACGTCAAAAACTCCAAATCGGATTCCTTATAAACAAACAGCAGCAAAATCACCAGACTGACAGATGCCAGTGTCACATAGATGTCCGCCACATTAAAAATCGGAAAATTAATCAGTCTGAAATACAGAAAATCGACAACATAGTCATACCGCAGCCGGTCTATCAGGTTCCCGATCGCACCGCTGGCGATAAATACAAGCGTGATGTGCAGCTTGTTGAACCGCTTCTGGTAAGGCGCCTTGACCAGCACGTACACGA
>CAMWOK010000138.1 GCA_947175845.1 uncultured Lachnospiraceae bacterium
CGCGGACCATCCAGGCAGGGCGGGACATTCTCTTTGGCGAGAGCAACACACTGATGATGAGCCGGGAGCTGGTTTTGGGGATTGTCAGGTCAAAAAATCAAAAACTGTATGAGGATCTCGGCAAATTTCTGCTCGCGGCGCGGCTTCAGGAGGGGGCGCGGCAGGTGGTCTGCGAGACGATGGACGCGGGCCGGCCGGAGGCATTTCTCCATCTGTTTGGAGTGATTGAGGAGAACAATCTGATTCGATACTCCTCGGTGAAGCGCGCAATCAGCACATGGATCGGCATATTCAACGAGAACAGTGTGGACCGCATCGAGGAGAAGCTGCTGCGGATGATGGGCCAGTGCCTGCGCGACGCGGTGTACCGCGATGAGCAGCTCTTGTCAAGTGATGCGGTCGCCATCAGCTGTGCGCTCTGGGCAGTCGGATTTTACAACGCGGACGCGGCGGTGGAGGCTGTCCTTTCCCTGATCCAGAACGGAACAAGGCAGCAGATGATGACGGCGTCCTATTTCTGTGTCTCCCTTCAGGATGAGAAGAAACAGATGCGCGCGGTGACGAAGATCCTCTTCTCGTACCAGGAAGATTTGGAGCTGGTCGCATGTTTTATGCCTTGTTTTATGGCGTCTATAGGCAACCGGTTCTGTGAGCTGCTTCACAACGAGCATGAATATGCGTACGATTTCTATAAGGGAAAAGTGCGCGCGCCAAAGCCGCTGGCGCCGGAGACGCTGTTTCAAAGCGGTGAGGAGGCTGAGGCCGTGTACGACATTTTAAAGGGGATACTGGGGCGGCTTCCCAAGAAAGGACTGAAGCTGTCGCCCTGTATTTTTCCGTGGTACTCCGTGGAGATGAGCCAGTCAGACATCGCCGAACGCATGTGCCTGATTGCGTGGATGCTGCAAAAGGATGCCTTTTTGGACGAGGCGAGCGGGCTGATTCCGATCATCGGGCAGCAGGGGCAGTCCTATAGCGCCGCGCGGGCAGTAGTAGCGCGGGTGCTGCTCTATCGGCCCAGGACCATGGCGCGCAAACGTGTCCTGTTTGAGCTGCTGCACAACCCGGAGGAGTTCACAAACAAGGCGGCGCACAAGCTGGTGGAGGCGCTCGACCTCACCCCGGAGGACTATTTGCAAATCGAGCAGAACATGAAGTACAAAAAAGGCCGCGCCGAGACGCTTGCCCTGCTGTGCAGGCAGGATGGCGAACATCTGGCGGGATGTGTCAGGAGGCTGCTTGCGGACAAGTCCGAGGAGTGCCATATGGGGGCGCTCGACATCGCCCTGCACCTGAAAAAGGAGGACAAAAGGACGTTTCTGAAAGTGCTCCCGGACCTGCAGGCGCTGTCGAACCCGACCGGAAAGGAAAAAATACTGTTAGAAGAGCTGATCGGCGGGCAGAGCAAGGCGCAGGACATCCTGAAAAAGCCGGGATACGGGCTGTATGATGTAAATAAGGAATGGGTTCTGCCGCAGGTCAGACTGAGCGAAGACGGGGCGGACAAGATCTTTGTGTATGGGGAAAAGGCGTGCATCGAGGTCTTGAAAAAGCTCGACAGACTGATCGATGCGAACCGTGATCGGGAGTACACGACCGCGTGGGGCCAACAGCTGCTGCTTGGCAGCAGACTGGCAGTCACGGAGCGGGGGTTAAGGGGTGTCAGGAAGGAGCCGCTTGACTGCTACCCGTTCCGGGAGCTTTGGGAGACATTTTATGCGGAGGAAATTAAGACGCCGCAGCTTTTGCTCGAAGTGAGGATGTACTGTCAGTGTTATGAGAACAGGGGTGAATACGAAAAGCTTAAAAAGTTTTACCACCAGGTATTTTCGTTTGCTTTTTCAAATCTTCTCGTCGTCTTTGCGTATCGGGAGCAGGTAAAGACGGCTGTCTCAGTCCTGTTTGACCAGTATGTGCCGCAGTCGCTGCGGCTGCAGTCCGGACTGTGCGGCGTTGCGAAGGTGCTCGCGATAGCAGATCCCTCGAATGCGGTGCTTTGTGACGCAAATAGGAGTGAGGGCGGCAGGAGACATGTGGCAAGAACGGTTCTGCGACTGCCTGTGTTCCAGGATATGTGGCAGTGGCTCTGCGCGGCACAGGGGGATGACTGGGAGCGCTCCTTTGCGCTGCGATTTGCGCTCCAGCGGTGTCTGGACGATCCGGACGCGGAGAAAAAGCGGATTCAGAGCGTGGAATGTGCGCATTTTTACTGCATCTGCCAGGGGGGCAGTCTGGCACTCTCGGATTATGTGCAGTGCTATGTGCGGGGGATCTGGGACAAGGATCTGTTTTACAGGGCAGTGTTTGCTTACTGCGGCATAGCGAATCTGCTGCAGCCAATCAGCATCGTGGAACAAAAAGACCCGGTGTCCTCGCAGAGAGCCGGATACAGCGCGCTGCTGGATGACTTTTTTGGCGCCAACGTCCTCACGCCGGTTGATGGAAAGTATCATTTTGACCAGATGAAGGACGAGATGCCTGAGGTGGCGTTTGCCCACGAGCTGTATCAGGAGGTGATTCCGCTGGTGCTGAACGTGGAGTTAAAGCGCGGCGAGCAGCCGACGCCATTCTCGGAGCATATCGGCAAAATCCGCGCTGTCTGCGGCATTGAGTACATGATACAGATTCTCACTGCGCTCGGCAAGGACCCGCTGCAGCGCGGATATGGGTACTGCGCTGCGACAGACAGGCGGACGGTGCTGAGCCATCTGCTCAAGGTCTCCATACCCAAGCCGGACGAGACAGAAAAGGATTTGCAAGAGGCCCTCAGGGGGACGGACATCACAAAAAAGCGCCTTGTGGAGCTTGCCATGTACGCGCACCAGTGGATTCCCATGATAGAGGCGTATCTGAATATGCCCGGATTTGCGAGCACCTGCTATTACTTTATGGCACACACCAGCGAGGTGTTTGACGATCAGCTCACGTCCATCATTGCGAAGTACACGCCGCTCTCAACAGAGGAGCTGCAGGATGGCGCCTTTGACATTCACTGGTTTTTTGAGGCGTACAACAAGCTTGGAGAGCAGGATTTCATGATGCTGTACGACGCCGCGAAGTACTCGTCGGACGGGACTGCGCACGGGCGGGCGCGGAAGTATGCGGACGCCGCGCTCGGCAAGACCAGCAAGGAGGATCTGAAGGCGCAGATCCATGCAAAGCGCAACAAAGATCTGCTGATGAGCATCGGCCTTCTGCCGCTGCCCGCGGCGCCCGGCGCGCTGGAGGAGGAACTTCTGGACCGCTACCAGTTTATCCAGAACTTTAAAAAGGAGAGCAGCCAGTTCGGCGCGCAGCGGCGTGCGAGCGAGGCGCGGGCAGTTGAGATTGCACTGCGCAACCTCAGCGGGAATGCCGGGTTTACGGATGTGATGCGCCTTGTGCTGCGGATGGAGGGCAAGCTCTCAGAACTGGCGGCGGAATATTTTAAATGGCGCACCGTGGATGAGATAGAGCTGATGGTGCTGGTTGACGGGACAGGAAAGAGCGCCCTGCAGTGCAGAAAGGATGGAAAGCTTCTGAAATCCGTTCCGGCAAAGTACAAAAAGGATGCGGCTGTGGTGCAGTGCCAGGCGGTTGTCAAGAACCTGAACGAGCAGTACAGCCGCACGCGGCAGATGATGGAACAGGCCATGGAGGACAAAACTGTGTTCGCGGTGTGGGAGTTTCTGGGTCTGTATGACAATCCGGTTGTGCGCCCCATCACGGAGACGCTTGTAGTGTGCACTGCAGCGGATCGGGATATGCAGCTCGGTTTCCTCACAAAGGAGGGAATTGTGGACAGCGTTGGCACAGTGCATCCGGTCGACCCCGGGGAGCAGATACGCATCGCGCATCCGTTTGATTTGTACAGGAGCGGGCACTGGCACGAATACCAGAAGCTTTTGTTTGAGAGGCAGCTCAGACAGCCTTTTAAGCAGGTGTTCCGCGAGCTGTATGTGAAGCTTGACGACGAGTTGGACCAGTATCACTCCATGCTGTTTGCCGGCAACCAGATCCAGCCGCAAAAGACCGTCGGTGTGCTGCGGGGGCGGCGCTGGGTTGCGGACTACGAGGAGGGCCTGCAGAAGATCTATTATAAGGAAGATATCATCGCGTGCATCTACGCCATGGCAGACTGGTTCACGCCGAGTGACGTGGAGGCGCCGACGCTGGAGTATGTGGTATTCTACAACCGCAGGACAGGGGAGAATCTTCGGATAAAGGACATCCCCGACATCATCTACAGCGAGGTGATGCGCGACGTCGACCTGGCGGTCAGCGTGGCCTGTGCAGGCGGCGTCGACCCGGAGACAAGCCACTCGACCATCGAGATGCGCCGCGCGATTGTGGAGTGCAGCCTCGCCCTGTTCCACACCCAAAATGTCCGTGTCGAGGGAAGTCATGCGCTGATCGACGGGAAGCTTGGCCATTACAGTGTACATCTTGGCAGCGGTGTCGTGCACCAGACAGGAAATGCCATGCTGTTCGTCGTCCCGGTTCACGCGCAGCAGCGCGGGCGGATCTTTCTGCCCTTTGTGGACGAAGACCCAAAGACCGCGGAAATTTTGTCAAAGATTCTGCTGTTTTCGGAGGATACCAAGATTAAGGATCCAAAGATACTGCAGCAGATACAGTAACAAATGAAGCAATTGTAATGAAGGAGGTATTATTCAATGAAAAAGAAAGCGATTTTAATGTGGATTCTCTTTGTGGTATGTATCGTGGGTACTGTCGCGCTGCGATATCTTTCAGACAGACAGGACGTGCAGTATGAGGAGGTTTCGGCAACTGTAATCAGCGCGCAGGAGAAGGTTATGACAAACCGCAAAACCCACAGTACATACACTTCCTACGAAATCACTGTGAAGTATGACGGCAAGGAGTACGATCTCAAGAACGCACACGGTATCTATGGGTTTAACAGCGGAGCAGAGGTCACGGCATATCTTTCCAACGGGAAACTGTACGCCAACATAGAGGGTGTGGAATCCTCAACGCCGCTGTTCTATGCGTATTTCGCCTTTCTGATCGCATCTCCGGTGATGCTTGGAGTGGCGATAAACGAGTCGGTCAAGGCAAAGCGGAAATGATGCGGTGCGGCGAAAAAAGAAAACAGAACAAGTGGAGGCATGTAAAATGAGTGCTATGAAAGAAAAAATGCACACAGGAGATCTGTATCTTCCGGGGGACGAGGAGATTATCAGGGAGCAGGTAGTCTATCAGGACAGGCTGTGCGAATACAATCTGACGAAGCCTTCGGAGGCGGAAAAGAGGGCGGCGCTGCTGAAGGAAATGCTCGGTGACTGCGGGGAGGGTGTGTACATTGAGGCACCCTTCTACGCAAACTTTGGCGGTCATCACTGCCACTTTGGAAAGATGGTCTATGCGAATTACCATCTGACCTGCGTGGACGACACGCATATCTATATTGGAGACTATACCATGATCGGGCCGAATGTGACAATTGCCACTGCAGGCCACCCGATTCTGCCGGAACTTCGCGAGCAGCAGTATCAGTATAATATGCCGGTTCACATTGGCAGAAACTGCTGGATCGGCGCGGGGGCTGTCATTATGCCGGGCGTCACCATCGGGGAGAACACGGTGATCGGTGCGGGGAGCGTCGTGACGAAGGACATTCCTGCAAATGTCGTCGCAGTTGGAAATCCCTGCAGGGTGATGCGCGAAATCAGTGAGCACGACAGAGAATACTATTATAAGGAAAGAAAGATAAAGCGATAGCATTGCAGCATAAAAGAGAGATACTTGAGCGGAATGGAACCGGAGTATCTCTTTTTTGTTTTCAACATTAAAAGGGGGAGCCGGATAACCATAACGATTAGTTGTTTTGAGACTTTGAGACAATCACTTCGGCGATGGAGAGATTTTCGTATCACATATATGTGAAGGGCCAGGAATTAAATGAGAGGCTGCAGGAAAAGGGCTACGTGACAGAAAAATGTCAAATAAAGTCGAAATGAGGAAAATAATTTCTCTGTCGGAATAAAATATAGATAGAAAGACTGGAAGTACAATAGCATGATGACAACAGAGGAGAACTTCATATGGGAAATCAATTGGTATGGAAGGACCGGTACAATATCGGGGTGGAAATTATCGACAGAGAGCACAGAAAATTGTTTCGCATTCTCAACAGGCTGTTTGATTTCGGGCGGCAGGAAGAGAAAAGCCACTGGGTCTGCCAGGAGGCGGTAAAGTACTTTAAGGATCATGCGCTGCAGCATTTTGCGGATGAGGAGGACTACATGGCGTCGATCGGTTATGAGGGACTAAAGACGCACAGACACATTCACAGAACATTTCGGGAGACAACGCTTCCCGCACTTGAGAAGGAGCTGGAAACGACAAATTACTCGGAGGAATCGGTCAGCCATTTCCTGAGTGTGTGCGCGGGATGGCTGGTCGGACATACCTTGATGGAGGACCGCGCGATCGTGAGCAAAGAGAGGGTTAACCACTGGGAGAATCTTCTGCCGGAGGAGGAGCAGGTCGTGATGGGGCAGACGATTATCAGTCTGCTGCACAATATGTTTCAGGTGGATTCCCGGCTTCTGAGTGACTGCTATGGAGGAGAAAAATTTGGAAATGGTATTTATTATCGTCTGATCTACAGTTCAGAAGAAAATAAGCGATGGGAGTTTTTTCTGATTTTTGAGGAAAAGCTGATTGTCAGCACTGTCGGCAGTGTGATGAGCATGAAATCCGAGGCCGTCAATGTGATGCTGATGAACGCCGCAAGATATGTGGCAAAGCAGCTTGTGGAGCGCGTGAAAGGGTATTTTCCTGCCCTGAATGGCTTTCAGATCGCCGGAGAACAACTTCTGACATACGAGCAGTTTCAGAGAGTGTTCGAGAGACAGAGTCCGCAGTTCAGTATGCTGTTTGACACCCAAAAAGGATATTTTGCGTACTGTATGACTTCGTCCGACCAGCAAAAGAGCGAGGACGGGGTTTCGATCATGACGGAAAACGCGATGGAGGAAGTCCGCAAATTTCTCGATCACAATGAGGCGCAAAAGAGGGCGGCAGACCAGAAAAAGAGACTGCTTGTGGTGGACGATTCCGGCTTTATGCTGCATGTTATGAAAGAACTGCTCGGCAGAGAGTACGAAGTGACGACTGCAAAATCAGGGATGTCCGCACTCACGGGCATCACGCTCCACAGGCCGGATCTGATCCTGCTCGACTATGAGATGCCTGTCTGCAACGGAAAACAGGTGCTGGAAATGATTCGGTCAGAGAGCGAATTTACAGACATTCCAGTGATATTTTTGACCAACAGGGCCGATAGGGAGAGTGTAAAAGAAGTGATTTCCCTCAGGCCGGAGGGATACCTTGCCAAATCGCAGCCGCTGGAGGCGATCAAGAGCGAGGTGGATCAGTTTTTTGAGAAGAAGACCGGAGATGAGATTCATGTTTACAGGTGAATTTTAGAAGTTGGGGTTGTCTTCTGGCGCGTGGAACTGTTATACTTGATCTGAGAACTGTGTGG
>CAMWOK010000139.1 GCA_947175845.1 uncultured Lachnospiraceae bacterium
GGTTGCCCACAGGAACCTAAATCCTGCATGTCTGCCAATTCCATCAATTCCGCATATGGGGTATGGGGAAGAACCTAAATCTGGCGCGTCTGCCAATTCCGCCATATCCGCATTCTGTGTCCTCTCAGATACACGTATGCATTTTATCAGAGATCCTTACAGAAGTCAACCATTTCGCTTGAGAAATTATTTTCACAAATTTATTTTCTTGAAATTTTATTTATTTTGTAACAATCCGCATCCGTTGAGCCATGCAAAATTGAATATCCCGAACGCGGTTGTAAGCTTGCCTATGTATGCGTTTTGGACAGAGACACCTTCTTTGCCGCACCGCTGCCAGTGTTCAGCACAATGCTTCCAATCCCGCACTCAAGCACTGCCGTCCCCCGCGCATTCTGATTGCTGTAGATTTTTTTGGAACCGAAAGAAGTCCCTCCACTCCCGTTTACCTTGACGCTGCCCACCGCACAGGAGATGTCGTAGTTGAAATCGCTCTCCTTGTTCTCGAGCTCAAACCGACAGCTTCCCATACCACACTCCACGCGAATGTCGCTCTGGACAGCTCCCTTGAATACGATATTTCCCACACTGCACTCGACCTGCAGACTGCCCACATCAGCACGCTTCATCCTGACACGCCCAGCTCCGACCTGCACGTCGAGTGTGCCCGCCACCGTCAGCTGTGCTGCGCGCCATTCGCCCGCACCGATTTCCACCTCCATATCCTGGCAGGAGATCGGGACATCTTTCATGACCGCCTCGCCCGCACCGACCTGCAGGTCTATGTGCTCAAACACAAGTTCCTCCGGCAGATACAGTGTGATGCGTACTTCCTTGTGGTTCAGACTTACAAAGTGTCTCACATGCCTTACATCGT
Organism: uncultured Lachnospiraceae bacterium; assembly: GCA_947175845.1. Classification (GTDB taxonomy): domain Bacteria; phylum Bacillota; class Clostridia; order Lachnospirales; family Lachnospiraceae; genus COE1. The sequence continues at coordinate 878 of CAMWOK010000139.1, forward strand.
AGATTACCGCAAGCGTATCGCTGCACACCTCGCAGGTGTAATCCTCATCCTGCAGGTTTTCCGCCACCACCCGGATCATCCCGCCGTGCGCCTTTCTCACGTTCACGGCCGCCGCGGCTGTCCGCAGTTTCAGACGTTTTATGGCGTCCGCAGCAAACGTATTCGTCACCATGTTCTTTTCTGTTTTCATTGTTGACCTCCTTCTAATACTCCATCTGGCCAGAAACTCGTGTCACCCACATGTTTCGCACCATTGCATCTCTATAATTTCCAGGCGATGCCACCGCATCGCTGTCAATATACTGCCCGGAACTGGTACGCCTTTTTACAAGCTCACAACTCCAATTTTTGTCTGGATCACAGATTCCATGTTTTTACGGCATCGGCACTGCGCCCGGCAGTCCGCCCGCTACACATAATAAATCTCTATCACACCAAAATTGGCTCCGCCCTTGAGAATCAGCTCCGCACTGCTGGTACCCAGCATCTTTCCATATTCATTGACACGGCCAAAACAGTAGCCAAGTTTGTTCTGTACCTTCCACTCCCTAGGAATGTAGAGGCGAATCGCACCGAAATTATTTTCGACCTTCACAACTGCGGCATCCCCCTGAATGATGGCATTATCAAAATAGAGCGCCATGTCCCCGAAATTATTTTCCAGGTCCGCACTGCGGAAATTGTCCGAGTTGATATACCGGATTGTCGCGCCAAAACTATTGTCACAGCGGATACATTCCCCGCTGCACTGGGCGCCCCCGTATTCTGCACCGCTGTTACACCTCATCTCAATGCTGTGTTTTCTCTTTCTCCACCCGCTGAACAAAAGGGTAAATCCGATGCCAAGCAGCAGTGCGGCAGCCAGAACCGTCCACGGGGTCAGCACCTCTATCCCCAGCGGCTCGTCATAGATGATGCAGAGAAATGCGGCTGCAAACAGCATTTCAAAAAAGTTTCTGCGCCGGAAACCATCTGCTGCCATCCATGCCAGAAACACAGTAGCAAACAGTGCAAACACCCCCACATCCGGCAGCAGGCCGAGCTTGCTGGCAATGACAGCCAGCGCCATCCCAATAAAAAAGATTCCCCAAAATATTTTCCTTCTCCTCATCGATGTAACCTCTTTTCCTCCAATTTACAGATCAATGGTTTATAGTAATAGCGCGATACGTACACCTGTTTGTGTGTATCCTGAAACGCAACTACACTGGACGCCGTCAGATTCCGGCTGATGGAATAAATATGGTTTGTGTTTAAAATGGTCGATTTCGACACCCGCATAAAAAATCCCGGGAGAATGTCTTCCAGCTCGTAGAGCTTATACTTAATCTGATACACGTCCGTCCTCGTGTGCGCGCAGATACCCTTCTCGTCCGTCTCGAAAAACAGAATGTCATCCAGCATCAGATAGTACTCTGTGTTCTCCTTGTAAAAGACAAATTTCTGTGTCGCTCCCGCAGCTTCGCGCACTGCCTTCTGGATGGCGGCGACTTCCGCCGTCAGCTCCCGGCAGCGAATGAACACCTCATCCTCCTCCAGGGAATCCTCAATCTCAATTTTTATCTTCAAATTAAACACCTCCCATCCTCCTGTCCGGAGGACCGATACCGCACCAGTGAACTTTTCTCTATCATAATAAAACAAACCACCAATGTAAATAACTTTACACTAAGTGGTTTGTTTTTCGCACTAAAAGGTAATTGTCATCACACATTGTCCGGAATGCCGCTGATGACTTTTTTGTTGATCCGGATCATAAAGAGCGCGGACGCGCAGCCCGACATCACCTCCGCAATCGGAAATGCCCACCACACTGCGTGGAGTCCGCCCAGCTGCGCCAGCAGAAAAGCAACCGGCAGCAGCACGACAAGCTGTCTGGCCACGGACACCACGAGGCTGTACACGCCGTTTCCGAGCGCCTGAAATACCGAGCCTGCTATGATGCAGAACCATGCCACCAGGAAATGCACACCGATAATGTGCAGCGCAGGCACGCCGATGGCAAGCATCTCCTCCGACGCCTCAAACATGCCAAGCAGCACGCCGGGGATGGTCTCAAACACGACAAACCCGGCAAGGAGCAGCGCAAACGCATACACGAGGCTGCACTTGATCGCCTTGATAACCCTGCTGCGCCTGCCCGCCCCATAATTGTATGCCACAATCGGTATCAGCCCGTTGTTCAGTCCAAACACCGGCATGAAGAAAAAGCTCTGCAGCTTGAAATAGACGCCGAACACAGCCGTCGCAGTCGCTGAGAAGGTTATCAGTATCATATTCATCCCGTAGGTCATGACAGAGCCGATCGCCTGCATGATGATCGACGGCACACCGACTTTATAGATATTTGCAATTGTGTTGACATCCGGCCGGAATCCCTTCAAGGAGAGCGTGATTTCTCTATTGACTCTGAGGTTGAAAAACAGGCCGATTGTCCCGCCCACAATCTGTCCGATGACGGTCGCAATCGCGGCGCCCGCAACGCCCAGCCTGGGCATTCCAAACAGACCGAAAATTAAAATCGGGTCGAGAATGATGTTGAGCCCCGCGCCCACCACCTGTGTTATCATGGAGTACAGCGTCTTTCCAGTAGACTGCAGAAGCTTCTCAAAAATCAGCTGCGCGTACAGTCCAAACGAGCAGATACACACAATTCGCAAATACTGTACCCCCATGGTCAGGATCTCCGGGTCCGCGTCCCTGACCTGGCTTGCATAAAACGGCCGGACGCACACAATCCCCACGATCACAAACACAACAAAATTTAGGGCCGCCAGAAAGATACCGTTCATCGCAGTCCTGCTCACCTGCTTCAGGTCCTTCTCCCCCAGCTGCTTTGACAGAAGGGAATTGACCCCCACGCCCATTCCGGTTCCGAACGCGATCAGCAGCGTCTGTATGGGAAACGCCAGCGACACCGCAGTCAGTGCGTTCTCGCTCAACTTAGCAACAAAGATGCTGTCAACAATATTGTAAAGCGCCTGAACCAGCATGGAAACCATCATTGGCAGGGACATATTTAAGAGCAGCTTGTTGATGGGCATAACGCCCATCTTATTTTCCTGAGCCGCCATCTCCATTTGATTACTCATTCGTTCTCCTCCATTCACTATATCTATCGAATTTTCAGGCACTGCGTGAAAATAACTGGCACAACCGCTATTTTCCCAAAGCTGTTTGGGCCTGTCCGGCACACGCGCGCAAAACCGGGCAGAACCACTGCCTGTACACAGAAAAACAAGCCCATATCTGCCGTATCCTGGCAGATATGACCCTGCTTTTCTGTTATTTCACTATCCAGATGCCCTGTCGGGAAAAATCACATTTTTGTGTCCACAAAGATCGCGTACACTGCCTTGATTGCCGTCTCAAAGTCCTCGTTTGCAACGCCAATAATGACATTCTGCTCACTTGAGCCCTGGTCAATCATCCGCACATTCACGTTCGCGTGCGCCAGCGCGGCAAAGATTCTGCCCACCGTCCCTCTCTGCGACTTCATGCAGCGCCCCACGACGGCAATCAGCGCCAGATCTGACTGAATGTCAACGTTGTCCGGATTGACTGCCTTGTTGATTCCAGACAGGATATTCTGCTCCTTGTCGACAAACTCCGACTGGTGCACCATCACATTCAGCGTATCAATCCCCGAAGGCATATGCTCGAAAGAAATGTCGTACTCCTCAAACACCTGCAGCACCTTTCGCCCGAACCCAATCTCCGAGTTCATCATATCCTTCTCGATATTGATGGAGGCAAACCCCTTCTTTCCCGCGATACCAGTGATGGTATATTTCGCTTTCTTGCACGTGTGTCCCACGATCCATGTCCCCTCATCCTCAGGCTGGTTCGTGTTTCGGATATTGATGGGAATCCCCTCTTTTCTCACAGGGAATATCGCATCCTCATGCAGCACGTTGAACCCCATGTAGGACAGCTCCCGCAGCTCGCCGTACGTGATGATGTCAATCACCTCGGGATTGTCGATAATGCGCGGGTCGGCGACCAGCACGCCGGACACATCTGTCCAGTTTTCATAGACGTCCGCGCGGATTGCCTTCGCGACGATCGAGCCTGTGATATCCGAACCGCCGCGCGAGAAGGTCACGACAGTGCCATCCTCCTTCGCGCCATAAAATCCCGGCACAACCGCGCGCTCAATCCCCTCAAGCCGCTTCGAAAGCAAGTTCTGGGTCGTCTGTGCGTCGAACGAACCATCCTCGTGAAAACGAACCGCCTCCGCCGGGTCGACAAATTCATAGCCAAGGTAAGCAGCCATGATGATACCGTTGAGATACTCGCCGCGGCTGGCCGCATAGTTCGTGCCCGCCTTTCTCTTAAAGTTGTCAATAATCCTGTCAAACTCAGGGGAGAGGTCAAGCTCAAGCTTCAATCCATCAATAATCTCCTGGTAGCGCTTCTCGATCTGCGCCATCTCCGCATTAAAATTGTGATCCTTCTCCGCCAGCGCGTAACATGCATAGAGCATATCTGTAACTTTTGTATCTTTTTCAAAGCGCTTTCCCGGCGCGGACGGAACGACAAACTTTCTGTCCTCATCTGAATGAATGATATTTCCCACCTTCACAAACTGTTCCGCACTCGCCAGTGAACTTCCGCCAAATTTCACTACCTTTTTCATCTTCACAATTCCTTTCCCGCACGCAGCGCCTGCCGCGCCGCGCTGTTCTCTATATGATTATAAATATTCAAAACTGCATCCTGCGTTCTGCTTTAATCCACCCGAATCATGGACAGCACACCGCCAAACGCTTCCGCCTTTTCCCTATACTGTGCCTCGGTCATCTCCTCCGTGACAAACCCGCACTCGCCGTCCGCCACGCCCGGTAACATCTCAACCTCGCCAAACACTTTTTCTATCTGCGCCCTGTCCGTCGTGGACACGCGCACGAAGAATCTTCTGACTGCACCGTCAATCGGGGAAATCTCAAGCTTCGTGTCCTCCCAGCGGATGTCGAGATGCTTGCCGATATGCCTTGCACAGTCGAGGACGTCCGCCACAACCGCACTCGCCGTCGCAAGCTTTCCGGCCCCCTTGCCATAGTACATGGTCTCGCCCCCCATGTTACAGTTCACAAGAATGGCATTGAACACTCCGTTGACCGCATAGAGCGGATTGTCCTGCCCGACAAGGAAAGGCGCCACCAGCGCGTAGTGCCTGTCCCCTTTCTTCACGCTCTTTGCAAAAAGCTTGATCGTTGCGCCCATCTTCTTCGCGTAGGCAAAATCGACATCTGTGATGGCAGTGATTCCCTCTGTCGTGATATCTTCGAAATTGACCTTTTTGCCGTACGCAAGCGAGGTGAGAATCGCAATCTTTCTGCATGCGTCAAATCCCAGGACGTCCGCGTCCGGATTCTTCTCCGCATATCCTTTTTCCTGCGCGCGCGCAAGCACAGTCTCAAACGCAAGCCCCTCCGTCTCCATCTTGGTCAGAATATAGTTGGTCGTGCCGTTTAAAATACCTGTGATCGAGAGAATCTCCTCCTGCGCAAGGGAGGTCCGCAGCGGCCTGATAATCGGAATACCGCCGCCGACACTCGCCTCAAACAGGTAACTGCAGTTGTGCGCCTTCGCGATCTGTATCAGCTCTGGGCCATGCTTCTCCACAAGCTCCTTGTTGGAAGTGCACACGCTCTTGCCGCTCTCGAGCGCACGCTTTGTAAACTCGTACGCCGGATGCTCGCCGCCCATAGTCTCACACACAACCGCGATCTCCGGATCATTGATAATCACATCAATATCGTGGACCAGCACCTCCTGCACAGGGTCCCCCTCAAATTCCCGCAGGTCCAGCACATACCTGACCTGTATCTCATCGCCGAGCTTGCTGCAGATTACATCCCGGTTCTTTTTGAGCACCTCATACACACCGCTTCCCACTGTACCGTATCCTAATACTGCCACTTTTGTCATTTTCCCTGACCTCCTATTTTCCCAGCACCTTAACATTATGCACTCCGCTTTTCTTCTCCATCTCTGTCACCATCCGGGACACATCTCCCTCCATATCCAGCATCTGTATGCTCAGTGACAGTGTCGCAGTCCCGTTGATTGGTATCGTCTGATGTATCGTGAGTACATTGGCGTCAAAATCCGCCACAACCCTCAGCACATCCGACAGAAGACCGGGTTCATCATCCATCCTGCAGGCCAGCGTGTACGTCGTGCCCTGCGTGGAATCGTGAAATGGAAAGATATCTTCCTTGTACTTATAATAAGAGCTCCTGCTGATGCCGACACGGTCGACTGCCTCCTGCACCGACATCACCTTCTGGGTCTCCAAAAGCCGGTTCACCTCGACCACCTTCAGCAGCACCTCGGGCAGCGCCCTCTTTTTCACAACAAAATAAGCTGTTGTCTCTCCCATTTTCCATCATTCCTCTAAACCTTTAAAATAACATCCTTTACGGCTCCTGATGAATACCGTCCCGTACCACTCAAACGGCTCGCTTGTATCTGTAGCGAAGACATTTGTGCGTCACTGCAATACATATTATCATAACGCACAAAAAAGTGCAACCCGTTTGTTGCACTTTTTCC
>CAMWOK010000140.1 GCA_947175845.1 uncultured Lachnospiraceae bacterium
GTGGGATACGTTTATCCACATTACGATCCCGCTGTCCAAACCGATTATTACATATACCTTGCTGACATCCTTCATGGGTCCCTGGGTGGATTATATTTTCGCCAAGGTTATCATGGGTAATGACACCAAGTACTATACCATTGCAATCGGTCTGTGGACCATGCTGGAAGCGGAGTATGTGGAATACTACTATACGCAGTTCTATGCGGGCTGTGTGCTGATTTCCATTCCGATATCTATCATCTTCCTGCTGTCACAGAGCTGTTATGTGGAAGGCATATCTGGAGCTGTAAAGGGGTAAAACATAAATATGAAAATCGGCGGCTGTGTGCTGCCGATTTTTTTAGTACAGCGTTTTGGTAACGGTGTTCTGGAAATTCTGTTACCACAGAGTCCGCGCACAGCGTTGGCGTCAATGTATCTCAACTGTAACTCAAAAATTTTCAATTATAATTCGGGGAATTGATGTCTGCTGTACAATATGATAAGATTAGAATAGTAGTGTTACATTGATTCAAATCGGTCTGAAAAAACAGTGGCTCGTTTGCGGCCTTCTGTTTGAAAGGGCGGATAAGTTTGTGGAGGTGCCATGGGGGAAAAAAGAAATTTTAAAGGATTTTTGATCGCAGCGATTCTTGCTTTGATCGTGCTTGCAGCAATTGGAATGTTTTTATTTTCAAAGAGGAGACAGTTTGATGCCGAGATATCGCCTGAACGACTGTCGGATGGCTCAGAATATAAGTTCGATAAGCTGAACTGGGGAATATCGGCTGCGGAAGCCGCGAAACTTCTGTCATTTGATATTGTAAAAGATACATATCGAAATGAGTATGAGGGCGCTGGCGGTACAGTGTTTTACACTGCAAAGAACAGCTTCATGCTGGACGGACAAGAAGCAACGCTCACGTTTGAGTTTGAGGATGACGGGCTTGCGATTGTGCAGTATAGTTTCCGGCTGGACGAGGCGTCTGCGTATGAGCAGTGGTTCGTTGCCCTGACGGAGGAGCTGCTTGGACTGTACGGGAAGGAGAGCCGCAGCATTGAGAACACTGGCAGCCCGTTTTGCAGCAAAGGCTATGTATGGGAGACGGACGCGACGATGCTGCAGATAACTTTAATCACTGGGGAGTCGTACAATCCATCAGCCTTGATTGGGGTTGCCAGAAAGCCATAACTTCTGATGTCTGTTTTGCATTTGAAAGAAGGGAAGTGTTGATAAAGCAAGGAGGAGTGCCAGATGTTTGATATCAGCAATATGTCCAGCAAAGCCATGCTGGAGGAACAGTACAAAAACACGGACAACTTAAGGCTGCGCAAAGGACTGCACGAAAAGTACAGTGTGAATAAAGTGGGATTTCAGAGGTGGATGTTTGAACAGTATCCGTTTCGCACGGGGATGAAAGTATTGGAGCTGGGAAGCGGCAGGGGTGAGCTGTGGAACTATTATTTTGACAATGCGGTACTGCAGGGATATGACATGGAGATTACGCTGTCTGACTTTTCGGATGGAATGGTGGAGCACCTGCAGCAAACCTACACTGGCAGAGGCATGTCGGTCAGAAAGATTGACATCTCAGCGATACCGTTTGCGTGTGATACGTTTGATCTGATCATTGCCAATTCCATGTTGTACCATGTGAAGGATATTGATGCTGCGCTCTGCGAGGTGAGGCGGGTTCTGAAAAAGGATGGCTGGTTTTACTGCGCGACACTCGGGACGAACGGGATGCTGCAATATCTCTATCGCGCGTTGGATGCGCTTGGAATATCCTGTAACCATGAGACGGATGTCTCATTTACCTTGCAGAATGGAGCGCAGCTGCTTGAGAAGCAGTTTGATAAAGTAGAGCGGCGCGACTACGAGGATGCGTTGAAGATTGATGAGGTTGCGGATTATGTAGATTACATTTATTCCATGGCTTCCATGCAGGGGTTGGAGCGCAAATATTACGATCGGCTGCTGGATTATTTCAATTCCAAAAAAGAGGACGGTTATCTGTACGTCCCCAAAGAATACGGAATGTTTGTGGCGGGAAAAGCGTGACGAAGAGCATCGGGCGGGATGGACAGTTATCATCCCGCCCGATGCTCTTTGTGAACACGCCCGGAAGATACGATGCTATATATGAAAATTCCGTCTGGGGTGCTTCGTCGTGAGAATATCCCGCTGTTTGGACATGGTGACATGCGTATAAATTTCTGTGATATTGATCGAGCTGTGCCCCAGGATTTCCTGAATGTAGCGGATGTCTACGTCAGCTTCCAGCAGGCTTGTGGCGAACGTGTGCCGGAACATATGCGGCGTGATATGCAGGTCGATAGCGGCCAGGGAGGTGTAGCGGTTTATCATCCTGCGGACAGCCTGGTCGGACAGTTCATTGCCGTTCTGGTTTGCAAAAAAATGTCCACAGCGCTGGATTTCTGACTCAAATTCATTTTTGTAATTCTCCAATATGCGGGCGACAGCGTCACTTCCAATTTGTACCTTCCGTTCTTTGGCCCCCTTTCCGTAGATCAAGATGGTCCGGTCATACAGATTGACGCTGTCCACATCCAGGGAGCAGAGCTCAGAGATCCGAATACCGGTTGCAAAGAGCAGCTCGATTACAGCGGCATCCCTGAGTGCATTTCGTTTCCGGTAGGCTGTTTTTGCGCTCTCCATCTGCTTGTAGATGGTGGACAAAAACGTCTCAACGGTGTGGAGCGGAATGGTCTTTGGCAGAATCACAGGTTCGCGGAACTTTACCTGTATTCTGTTAAAAGGGTTCCGTTCAATCAGCTCGCGAAACTCAAAGTAGTGAAAGAGGGCTTTGAGTGTGGCAATCTTCCTTTTTACGGTTTTTGGCTTGTATTTCTGGTGAAGCCCTGCTATGTAGTTTTCCAGGCATTCCGGCGTGACTTCCGGTGCGTGTGCAGACCCGATATGACTGTTAAACTGCGTCAAGTCAATCCGGTATGCTCTCAGTGTCTTTGTGTCCAGCCGTTTCTGGCTCTGGCAGTATTCCAGGTAGCTGTCGATGGATGTCTGTAAATCGTTCATAGTCAATATCTCCTTATCTTTTGTATTTCAAGATATATCCTACATGCATTTTGGACGGAATGCCAGTTGGAAAAAACGAATGACAACGCAGGTATGCTCTGCTATAATGAGGGTGAGCAAATCTTTGAGAAGGAAGGTTTCAACAGATGGAGGAACAGACAAAAGAGGCGGTGTGGGCTGTTTTTTTACGCCGGACTGTGCGGAGAAGTTCTCGGAGAAAACGAGACTGAACGTGTGATAAGGCAGCTTGCGGGAAATTTGTGTTGAAGGTTAATATGGAAAGGACGAGGTGGCACTATGGAGAATGACAATCGCATGATAGATGAGGTTTTAAAGCACTTGGACAGTGAGTTGGCACTCGGTGCAGTGCGGATGAGTGTGGTGTTCGATGACGGTGCGGAGGATGAAAAGTCGGTGTCGCACAAGTGCTGTCACAGTTACGGCAGGCCCGCGACAGAGACTGTGGGGCTGCTCGACATGTACACGGATATCAGCGCAGGGGCTTCTGACAGGGAATAGGGCGCCCGGAGGCGGGCCGAATTGCCAGATGTTTTTATGAAATTTAATATTTCGTTAATTTACCTTGTCCGTTTCGTATGATATGATGGAGTTATTCAACGACAGGAGAAAAGCGGGGAAGTGACATGGCGGGAATATTGTATGATGCCAGGCGCATCAAGGCATATGAAGGGCTTCGGACGCTCGGTGCGCTTGCGGAGGAGACCGAGCAGTGGTGTGACGCGCTCTGGGAGGAACTTGTGTTTGAGCAGGAGCTTCTGGAGGAGTTTGTGTATTATCTTGAGCACCGCAGCCTTCTGGACAAAGTGCGCTGTGAGGGATATGGTCTCACAGACCTGTATATATGGCAGATGAACAGATATAACCTCATCGGAGACTCCGGTAAAAATACAGACGCCTGCAACAAGGACAGGATGGTGCTTCACGCATTCCGGGATATGATTGACATGAAAAAAGAGCCTGCGGCATATGTGAAAAAAATGACAATGGGCAGGGGCATGGACCAGGCATAAGCGACAAGTTGGGGGTTTTTATGAACTGTGAAGAATTTTTAAGACAATTTCGTGACGCTCTTGATGGGAAAGTGTCGGAGAGCGTGATACAGGACAACGTGAAATATTACAGGTCATACATCAATAGCCAGACCGCAGGCGGCAGAAGTGAGTCGGATGTGCTCAGCATGCTCGGGGACCCCAGACTGCTTGCAAAGACGATCGAGGAGAGCAGCAAGTTTGTGTCGGACAGGGAGAGCCAAGGCGGCCGCGCGGGCGATTTTGGCAATTACAGTTCGGCGAAAAGCTCGGAGTATCCGTATACAGACACGTCGGACGCAGGGCGCGTCAGACTGCCGGGGTGGCTGATTACCTGCATTGTTGTCGCTGTGGTTTTCCTGATTCTCTCTGTGGTGTTTCGGATGTTTGTATTTATGGCTCCCTATATCATTCTCTTTTTGCTGGCAGGATTTTTGTTCAGGGCGGTGCGGAGCTGGCTGCAGCGAAAATGAGCGCAGCATACCGCGAATAAAGGAAATGAAAAACGACCAGGTTACTGGCCGTTTTTCGTTAAGGGGAGTATAAATAATTAATATATAAGGGTTGTAAAGAGGATTGAAGGAGTATCTCTTTACTGATTTAAGTATATCAATAGTGCGCGCAAAGGTCAACTGATTTCTGAAAATAAAACCTACCAAACAATAATTGTCTGATTTGGGCAGTGTTTCCAAAGTTAACAAGATATGTAAATAAAAAATGATGTATAAAAAGGTGCATTTGGGTAAATCATATCTGTGTAGCATGAAAAACGTGCTGACGACATACAAAAAAGTAAACGCAGCTGTATGTCGGAGAAAAGGGAGTGCACTCCCGAATAATTGGAGGTATCATTATGGCTGGAACAAACAACAACTACGATCAGAACAAGTCCAATAACAACTATCAGAATTCCCAGAATTCCCAGGGTTCTAACAGCAATTCTGAGAACAACCAGAAGAACAGCAAGAACAGCACAAACAACAGCACAAACAACAACAATAACAACAAGTAATCGGTGCTGGAACAGGAGAAGGCAGGGCTTGAGGACAGGCTCTGTCTTTTCTTTTGATTTTTTATTTGACAGATGCACCCAATGAATATAAGATATTAAAAGAAAGCAAGATGGAAAACAGTTACTGAAAAGTTGTGGAGAACATACGGATGAATAGATACGAATTGATAGCACCCTGCCATTTTGGGCTGGAGGCAGTCTTGAAACAGGAAATTACGGACCTTGGCTATGATGTGTCACAGGTGGAGGATGGAAGAGTGACGTTCATTGGAGATGACGAGGCGGTATGCCGTGCAAATATCGGGCTCAGAACAGCAGAGCGCATTCTCATCAAGGTAGGAACCTTTCGCGCGGAAACGTTTGATGAACTGTTTGAGAACACGAAGGCGCTTCCGTGGGAACTGTATATTCCTGCCGATGGAAAATTCTGGGTAGCAAAGGCAGCCAGCATCAAGAGCAGGCTGTTCTCCCCTTCGGATATCCAGTCTGTCATGAAGAAAGCAATGGTGGAGCGCCTGAAACAGGTGTATCATGTCAGCTGGTTCGACGAGGGCGGACAGAGTTTTCCTGTGCGTGTCTTTCTCATGAAAGATAACGTGACCGTGGGGCTGGACACGACAGGGGAGTCCTTACATAAGAGGGGATACCGCAGATACACTGCAAAGGCACCGATCGCAGAGAATCTGGCGGCAGCGCTGATCATGCTGACGCCCTGGAAGCGTGACCGGATACTGGTGGATCCGTTTTGCGGAAGCGGCACCATACTGATTGAGGCGGCATTGATGGCAGCAAATATTGCCCCGGGCATGAAGAGAGGGTTCACGGCGTTAAAGTGGGATCATCTCATAGACCGGAAGGTGTGGGACGACTGTTATGAGGAGGCGCGGGAACTGGCGGACCTGTCGGCGGCCGTCGACCTTGAGGGCAGCGATATCGATCCGGAGATGATTCGGATCGCAGGACAGAATGCCCGCCTTGCGGGTGTGGAGCATATGATAAAATTTTCACAGAAGGATGTGGGAAAATTGTCCCATGAGGGACAATACGGATTTATCATAACAAATCCTCCGTACGGGGAGCGGCTTGAGGAAAAGGAAGCAATACCGGCACTGTACAGGAAGCTCGGGGAGCGCTTTAAAACACTTGACACATGGTCTCTCTACCTGATAACTTCCCATGAGGAGGCACAGAGAGAGATCGGAAGGAAAGCCGACAAAAACAGAAAAATATATAATGGAATGATGCGGACCTACTATTATCAGTTTCTGGGACCGCGCCCGCCGAGAAAACCGGCAGATACAGGGACAACAGACAGGCAGTGAAGGAAAGCACGATGCGGACAGAGAACAAAATGAGTGACAACAGAATAACAGATATCGAGTGCCTTCAGGCAAAAGCGGCGATACCTGACACGCAGGTGCAGGCTCTTACGCGCGCGGAAATGGACCAGATAATCTCACAGAACAGGGATAAGCTGTATCGCACAATGCAGAGGATAACAGTGGCATTTGCAGCAGTTTCGACGATTCTGATGGCAGGATTTAAAATGAATGAGGGGTTTTTTGATGCGAGCAGCCGGATCGGCCTTCTGATGGAGAGTGTGAATGCACAGGAGAACAGTCTGCATGCTCCGAAGGTGAATGTGCGGACGACCTTTGTGGACGAGGCAGGGTCGAGGCTGGTGATACCGCTCAAAGAGCCGATAGCCGGCGAGGATGTGCATGTCCGGGAAGAGTTTACGCAAAATAAGTATGTCATAACACTGTCCGGGTACTCGGCAAATATTCCGAACAGAGTGGAACTGGTGAGCGATTCGACCATCATGGACGCGGTGGGCGTCTACAGGCAGAACACGGATGTCGTGGTGGAAGTCTTCTGTATGGATCTGTATGAATACGAGCTTGTAAATAACACAAACTCCCTGACAGTGGCATTTAAAAAGCCCAAGGAGGACTATGCTGCATCTGCAGTCATCTGGTTTCCCTATGAGGACCGGAACCGTCTGGCGCTCCCGGAATGGAAACAGAGCATTGACAAATTTGCCACAGACAACAACATAAAGCTCTACATGGCATCCAATATGCAGGAGGAGTACACGCAGGAGGATGTGATTGCTTTCGCCAACAGGATTCAGGCGGACATGGTGCTTGGCGTGCAGGTGGATCGGACAGACGAGCAGCAGTCTTACATGACAGGTATCTGCAATACCGTGTACTTTGTGCCGGAGTACAACAGCGCACATCTGTCCGTGGTAATGGCAGAGGCGTTTGGGGAGGAGACGAAGATTGGGATGCGCAGTTTCGAGGAAGGGGAT
>CAMWOK010000141.1 GCA_947175845.1 uncultured Lachnospiraceae bacterium
TCGCCGAATTGTCAAGATAAACTTCCATCATATTCACACCTTCAAACGTATTTTATATCCATTCCAAGATCTAGAACAGTACTCATATTTATAAATATGCGGTTTCCGGCAAACTTGTGATTCAAAGGAAAGGAACTCAGTTGAGTATAGTGCATCCACCCTGTCATGTCAATACATTGTTTGTGTAATGCATTGGATTGCGATGCAATGCTATCTCTCCAACCGGTACGCCACCCACGCCATGACTGTCATCCCCGCTGTTTCCGTGCGCAGAATGCGCCTGCCCAGCGTGACGGGCTTCATGCCGCGGTCCATGGCTGCCTGAATCTCGCTCTCCTCAAAACCGCCCTCCGGCCCGATAAAGACTGCGACAGTCTGCCCCGGCCGCAACCCGTCAATCACCTGTCTTGTGCCCTCCATGCCGGACGCCCCGTCCAGCGTATCCGCCATCTCGTAGGGCACGATGCGCACATCCATGCCCGCCGCGTACTCCAGCGCTTCGCAAAAGTCCATGACCCCGCGCACCTGCGGCACGACAGCGCGGCGGCTCTGCTTGGCGGCGGCCTGCGCGACTCCCTGCCAGCGCGCTGTCTTCGCATTTGCCTTCTTTGCGTCAAGCTTGACCACACAGCGCTTCATGGCAACCGGAACAATCTCGTACACGCCAAGTTCCACCATCTTCTGGATGAGAAACTCCATCTTGTCCCCCTTGGGAAGTCCCTGAAAAAGAACCACCTTCGCGGGCAGCTCCACGCCGTCCTCCTTGATAAACCGGAGGGTGCACACAACCTCGCAATCTGTGATCTGTTCGATCCCGCAGCGGTACTCTCTGCCGTCCACGCCGTTGCTGATGCTGATTTCATCGCCCGGCCGAAGGCGGATTACATTTTTGATATGGTTGACATCGTCCCCCGTAATTATGACACGCCTGTCAGAAATCTGCGCGGGATCCACAAAAAAATGATACATCTATCTTACCCCCAGCTTCCTTTTCGCGCCGTGATGCTCACCCACTCGCCCTGGCAGGTGACTTCGACAACCGAAAGCCCCGCCGCCTCGACCGCCTCGCGCACCGTCTGCTCCTTGTTGTCGATGATGCCGGACGTGATATACACCCCGCCCGGTTTGAGCTGGTTTACAATCACCGGCGTCAGCGGCACGAGCACATCCGCCAGGATATTTGCGACAACAATGTCATATTTGCCGTAGCCGACCCTGTCCTGCACCGCCTTGTCCGAGATGAGATTCCCTATCATCATCTCGAAGCGATCCGGCGCGATCTGGTTTGCCTCCATGTTCTCGCGCACCGCATCCACCGCGCAGGGGTCTAAGTCCGTGCCGACGGCATGGCGGATACCGTACATCAGTGCGACGATGGAGAGGATGCCGCTGCCCGTCCCCACGTCGAGCAGCTCCGTGTCCGGTGTAATGTATTTTTTGATCTGCCGGATGCACAGCTGCGTCGTCTCATGCATCCCCGTTCCAAATGCTGTCCCGGGATCGATGTGGAGAATCTTCTTGTCCAGATCCTCCGGGCGGACCTCCTCCCACGACGGAATCACCAGCAGATCCTCTATGTAAAACTGGTGAAAAAACTGTTTCCAGTTGTTAATCCAGTCGATGTCCTCCGTCTCGGAGACCATGATCGTCCCCTCGCCGATATCCATAAAATCGCGGAGCGCATCCAGTTCCCGGTTGATGTCGGCCGTCATCTCGTCCGCATCAACCGGCTGATCCGCGCGCTCCTCGACAAAAAAGCTCAGGTACGCGATCCCGTCATCCTCCGGCCCGTCCGGCAGGATATCCACAAACATCTGCTCCTTCTCGAGCGGCGTCAGCGGAATCTTGTCCTCAATCTGCGCCCCCTCCAAGCCGATGTCGTAGAGCGCGCTGATGATGATATCCTCCGCGTCGGTGATTGTCTTAATCGTAAATTTCTTCCATTTCATATCAAATAAAACCTCCTCTGGATGCCGTGTGCACAAAAAAACTTCCGTGCAATATTATTTCTATCATATCACACAGAAGTTTCGATTACTATCAAAATTTTTGATTGTCACAAGCTGTCTGGCCAATCCTTGTTCCCATGCGCAGTTTTGCAGACGACAGCGCCCGGCTGCCCCCACAGACAGCCAGAAAGACAAGCGCGCCCACGCAGGCCACAAGCGCCGCATACTGCCCAAACCCGGCCCAGTCATTGCGGTACAGCCTGCCGGCAGACGGAATCCCGAGCACCATCACAAAATACCAGAACGCAGGCTGCCACAGCCGCACTGTCTTTGCCGCAGCAAAAAAGCGAAAACAGAACCATTTTGCCACAAAATAAATGCCAAAAAGCAGGGAGAAGTACACGGTGGTTCCGATCATGGTGTGAAGCCGTTCCCCGGTCAGCCATCCCGGCACAGCGCCGCTGTCCATCAGGATGAGCGGCAGATAGATCGAAACGGTTATGCGGATACCGTTCACAAAAATCGTTCCGATATAGGAAAACACGGCGCTGACCGCAAGCCAGCAGACTTTTTTCTTCCCGGAGCTAATCAAATGCGTAAACGAGAAGACCAGCATGACAAACGCAATCAGCAGAAAGCGCACGCCGGAGCAGGACGCGGCGATGACAAACCGATATTCATGGCTCACATACCCGACCTGTGCAGTCCGCTCAAAGGCGATGCCGCTCAGGATCTGCACCCACCATGTGGTAGGCGCCAGAATCCATGTGAGCGTTTCGCTGTCCGCGTTGCGGTAAAACAGCTTCAGCGCAAGCACTGCAAGCACTGCCGCAAGGTACACGGTTCGATTCTTTTTCATGACAGACCTCCTCGCTCATACAATTTTTTACACGGTTTTTCTATGTGCGCGCCGCCTGATACACGGCACAACAAGAATCAGTGCAAGCGCCGCAATCAGGATGACTTCCGCAGGCTCCGAGCCAAACAGATATCCGCCCAATGCAAAGTTTGAGACTTCCAGAGGCAGCGGCAGCGGCTGATTGACATCCTTGCCGTTCTTGTCCGGGTTGCGCACCGTCTCCGTGACCGCGATAAAGGATGTGTACGGTGTCAGCATACTGTAGGTCAGCCCCAGCTGTGTCACTTCCTCCTTGACGTCGGGATTGTCCTTGTTTAGTCCATAATCCGTCAGACGCTCGATCCGCTTCTGCGCCCACAGGTAGCTGAGCACATCACTCTCAAGAACGACCGCCGAGACCAGCTCGCTGTCAGACTTTGCCCCAGAAAGCGCAGGCCCTTCCATGCCATTTGCAGCGCCCTCTGCGCTGACTACAGCCGCTTCTGCCTCTTTTGCATCCGGCAACAGTTCTGTCAGTGAAATCGTCTGCGCATAATCGCTGCTGCCTGTCTTTCCGGTAATCTGAACCGTCCCTTCCGGCTCACCGCGCCATTTTCCAATGAGCACAATCGGCCTCTGCGCAAACAGTGTCGGCAGAACTGCAGGCTCCACATCATACACGTCAAAGCCGTCAAATTTGACCTGAATGTCCGTCAGTACCGGCGACTGGATGTAGGTCTGGAAGCGCTCCGCCGTCTCGAGGGCGTCCTCCTTGCCCGACACCACGAACGGCTCGCCCTGTCCGGTTTTTGCGATGCCCTCGATGAGATAGCGGTTCACTCCCCTGCCGATGCCAAACGGGAAGAAATCCGTGTCTCCAATCTGATCGTGAATGATTTCAAAAATCTCTTTCTCTCCATAAATATATCCGTCTGTGATGATGACAACACTGCGCGACGCATTGTCGCTGCCCGGTATCGAGAGCGCGTCCCGCAACGCCGGCGCAAGTTCCGTGCCGCCAGAGCCTTCCTGCTCGTCAATTATCTGGATGGCCCGCTGAATATTCTCCGCATTTGCCGGGACAGACTTATCCGCCATATGAGCCGAGGCGCCGGAAAACAGTACCAGATTGAAGGTGTCCGTCTCCCGCAGGTCCGACACGAGGTTCTTGATCAGCTCCTTGGCGGTTTCGAGCGGATACCCGGACATGGAGCCGGAGACATCGAGCACAAAGATGTACTCGCGCGGCGGGATGTCTGTAATGTCATAGCGCTCAGGCGGCTGCACCATCAGCATGAAAAAGTTCTCGTTCTCGCCGGTGTTGAGCATCATTCCGGTTGCGATATCCTGCCCTGACATCCTGTAGTCGAGTATGAAATCCCGGTTGCCCGCATAGTCGGACGCGTCCGCCAGCGACACGACCGCCTTCGTGTTCTCCTCCCACTGCACCATGATTTCATGGGATTTGCTCACAAGCTCCGTGATTGGAACCGCGGCTGACAAACTGACACGAATGTCATAAACGTCCTTGGCCTGTGTCCCCGCCGGCAGGTACGGCTGCCCCGTCCACTCCTCGCGCGTCCCGCAGTCGTCGATAACCGGCCCGATATACCTTGGCCCGACGACTGTCGGGTAGACGAACTGATATACTCCGTCGGTGGGCGTTATCAGCTCTGTGTAGTGCAGGTCGATGGAAACCTGGTCGCCGGGCATAATGTTTGCAATGTTCATGGTGAACACATTCGGGCGCTCCTCCGAGAGCAGAGAGGCGCTTTTTCCCTCCTCCTTGGCCTCCTCAAACTCCTCCTTGGCCTCCTCCTTCTCCTTGATTTTTGCCGTGACAAGCTGATTGCCTATCTGCATCTGCATACCGTGAACAGTCACCCTGGTGGACGCCGGAAACACGTAGCAGGCGTTGATGGGGCTTGTCCCGTCGTTTGCGTAGGACTGCCGCACATGAATGTCCGCAATCATGCCGTTGATATCCGCTGTCACGCTGGTCTTTTTCAGCGGAAAGCTGTCGACGGAGACATCATCCGATTCCACATAAAAAAACGGCGCTCCCGTTTTATCCTCCTGCGCGTCTGTCTCTTCCTCCGCATACACCGGATACGACGGCGACACGATCAAGAGCAACACCGCGCTCAGAAAACACAAAAATCTTTTCCAGTTCCTCATTTCCCTGTACCTGCCTTTCCCAAAATTATCTCTTTGTTTGTTATTCCCATCATACAATCGGAAAACATCAAAGTTGTATCGTTGTTGCATCAGAAAAGCATATTTTTTGCATCAAAGTTGTATCGCGAAAAGTCCCTGCCTCCAGACTGCGATAAACTATAAAAGACTCCGGGACGACAGGGCGCACAAGCCGTTGTGTCGTTTCGGAGTCTTTTCTTAAAATTACAGGAAACTGTATTTATTTGTTGAAAAAGCCCTTGCGCTTCTTCTCTTTCTTGTCCTTCTCATCATTCAGGTCACTGTTTTCCATATTTTTGACCGCCTCGAGACTGTTGCCGGTCTCCCTGTCAAACTGGCGCAGAAGCTCCTTCGCCTCGCTCGAAAGCTTATCCGGCACCTGCACCACCAGTGTCACGTAATGATCGCCGCGGATATCCTTGTTTCTGAGCGACGGAACGCCCTTGCCGCGCAGCCGCACGCGCGTGTCGGTCTGCGTGCCCGCCTTCACGTCGTAGACAACCCTGCCGTCCACCGTGTCGATCAGCACCTCGCCGCCGAGCGCAGCCACCGCAAAGGACACCGGAACGGTGGAGAAGATGTTCATGTCCTGCCTCTGGAAAATCGGATGGCGGTCGACCACAACCTCCACCAGCAAATCTCCCCTTGGCCCGCCGTTTACACCTGGTTCGCCCTTATCCCGGATACGCACGCTCTGGCCGTTGTCGATACCTGCCGGAATCGAGACCTGTATTTTTTTTCTGCTCGCAATATAGCCGCTTCCATGACAGTCCGGGCACTTCTCCTTGACGGTCTTTCCAGAACCGCCGCAGTCCGGGCAGACCTGTGCGTTTCTGATGATGCCAAACGGTGTCTTGCTCTGTGTCACCACCTGGCCGCGCCCGCCGCAGCGGTGGCAGGTCTCGGGTGATGTGCCGGGCTTTGCGCCGTTGCCGTTACAGGTCTTACAGGTATCCTTGAGATTGAGTTCAAGCTCTTTGTCAATCCCAAACACTGCCTCCTCGAACTTGATGCGCACGCTCGTGCGGATATTGGCGCCCTTCATAGGCCCATTGCTTCTTGAGCTGCTGCTTCTGCCGCCGCCGAAGAAATCGCCAAAGATATCGCCAAAGATATCAGAGAAATCAGCCCCGCCGAAGTCAAAGCCGCCAAATCCGCCTGCACCGCCGCCCTCAAATGCAGCGTGCCCAAACTGGTCATACTGGCGCCTCTTGTCAGGATCACTTAATACGGCATAGGCCTCTGATGCTTCCTTGAATTTCTTCTCAGCCTCAGTGTCACCCGGATTCATGTCCGGGTGATATTTCTTGGCAAGCTGTCTGTATGCTTTTTTGATACTGGCATCATCCGCGCCCCGCTCAACGCCTAACACCTCATAATAATCTCTCTTCTGCTCTGCCATGTTCATCCATGCCTTTCTTTTATTCGGTATAAACTAATTGCAATCCATGCAAAGAACACTGCTTATACTTCTCTGTAATCGCCGTCGACAACGTCGTCCGCCGGGCCTGCATCCTGCGCCTGCTCTGCGCCGCCCATATTGCCCATATCCGGGCCAGCTGCGCCTGCCGCACCCTGCATATTCTCATACATCTTTGTGAACAGGTTCTGTGCCTTGGACATCAGCGCCTCCTGCTTGCCCTTGAGCTCTGACACCTGATCCTCTGTCATCTCGGTATCCTTGGTCTTCTCAAGCAGCTCCTTCAAATCATTCAGGTCCGCCTCGAGAGAGGATTTCTCGGACGCGTCGATCTTGTCGCCGACCTCGCCCAGCGCCTTCTCTGTCTGGAACACGAACGAATCCGCATCATTTCTCGCGTCGATTGCCTCCTTGCGCTTTCTGTCCTGCGCCTCGTACTCTGCAGCTTCCTTCACTGCCTTCTCGATATCCTCGTCGGACATGTTCGAGCCTGCCGTGATGGTGATATGCTGCTCTTTGCCTGTGCCCAGATCCTTTGCGGACACATTCACGATACCGTTCGCGTCGATATCAAACGTAACCTCAATCTGCGGAACACCGCGTCTTGCTGGCGGGATGCCGTCCAGACGGAACTGTCCGAGCGACTTGTTGTCCCTTGCAAACTGTCTCTCGCCCTGCACGACATTGATGTCAACCGCTGTCTGGTTGTCAGCCGCCGTCGAGAATATCTGGCTCTTCTTGGTCGGGATTGTCGTGTTTCTCTCGATCAGCTTGGTCGCAACGCCACCCATTGTCTCGATGGAAAGTGAGAGCGGTGTGACATCCAGAAGGAGAATCTCACCTGCGCCTGCGTCGCCTGCAAGCTTGCCGCCCTGGATGGAAGCGCCGATTGCCACGCACTCGTCCGGGTTGAGGGACTTGCTCGGCTCCTTGTTTGTCAGCTGCTTTACTTTATCCTGCACTGCCGGGATACGTGTGGAAGCGCCCACCAGC
>CAMWOK010000142.1 GCA_947175845.1 uncultured Lachnospiraceae bacterium
GCCAGCAGCTCCTTCCAGCGCTCGCGGAACTGTGCGGACTCCTCCTCGTAGCGCTCCGCCCGCTTTTCGTCCACCACGTCGATGCCGCGCGACGCCGACTCAAAATGATACAGCTCCGCAAACGGCGTAAAGACGTTGAGATACCCCTGCTGGCGGATGCGCAGGCAGAAATCCACGTCATTCAGGGCCACTGCAAACTGCTCGTCAAGCCCGCTGAGCGCATCGTAGATACTCTTTCTGACCATGAGGCACGCCCCTGTCACTGCCGACACATTCTGCGCGTAGCACAGCTTTCCCATATAGCCGAGATTGTCATAGTTAATCTTGTAGTGCGTATGTCCTGCCGTCCGGTGCGCGCCAAGCCCGACCACCACGCCCGCGTGCTGTATCGTCCGGTTCCCGTAGTAGAGTTTTGCGCCGACTGCCCCCACGTCGGGGCGCTGCGCGTACATCAGCATCGCCTCGAGCCAGTTCATGGAGATCACCTGCGTGTCATTGTTTAATAACAGCAGATATTTTCCGGTGGCGCACCGCGCTCCAAAGTTGTTGATCCTGGCATAGTTAAACGCTCCCTCATAGGTGACAACTGTTATATTTTTCTGCTTTTTCAGGGTTTCATAGTAGTCGAAAACCGCCTTGTCCACACTGTTATTCTCGATCACGATGATCTCATAGTTCTCATAGGTGCTGCGCTCTTTGATGGAGTCGATGCAGCGCCTCAGATCGTCTGCGTGGTCCTTGTTGGGAATCAGGATCGAGATCCGGTCCTCGCTCAGGATCTCATACTTGATTTCAAATATCGTGTCAAACGCCCGCGTGCTCTTGATCTCAAAGTTCTTAAACCCACACCGGGTCAGGTGGTCAGCCACGGCGCCTTTCGCCGCCGCGATGGCGTAGGGCTTGGCGCTGATGTCGCTCGCCACACTCGCCTTGTGGGAGCGCCAGTAGTAAAGCAGTTTTGGCACATGCGCAACCTTTCTGGCGTTCGTCGTCAGCCGCAGGATCATGTCGTGGTCCTGACTGCCGTCAAAACCGCTGCGGAAAACCTCCGTGCCCTCGAGCAGCTTTCTCGAGAACACACTGAAATGACAGATGTAATTGTTTGCCCTGAGATTGTCCGGCGCAAAATCCGGCTTGAAGTGCAGCGTGATCATATTGTTGATGCTGTTGCCCTTGAAGGTTGTCTCATCGCAGTAGATATAGTCCGCGCCCTCCTCGTTGATCACCTTCACATACTCGTACAGCGCGGCGGGATGCAGGATGTCATCCTGGTCAAAAAGGCCGATATACTCCCCGGTGGCAAGCTTGAGACACTCGTTGGTGTTCCCGGCTATGCCCTGATTTTTCTCCAGCTTGTGATAGACAATCCTGCCGTCCGCGCGCGCTGCATACTCCCTGCAGATGTCCCCGATGTAGCTGTGCTCCTCGTCAGAGCCGTCCGCCAGACACAGCTCCCAGTTCGGATAGGTCTGGTTCATCACGGAATCGAGCATCTGTATCTGAAACTCTCGCTGGTTGTTCCACAGCGGCACCAGTATGCTGATCTTCACCATGTGCTCAAACGTTGTCTGGCGCTGCTGCTGTGCCTGCTCCGGCGTCGGAAAGCTCGCTGTGCCGTGGAGTTTTTTCGCCTCCGCCTCGATTTTTTTCTGTCTGAGTTTTCTGGCGATGCCCCTGGGACCTCCTAAGTTCCGCACGCGCCTGTAATTTCGAAGCCCCCAGTGCATCGTCTGGCGCAGCGGTTTCGACGCCTTCCACAGCGGATTGTTCTTAATCCGGTCGAGCTGAAACTGCAGGCTGTCCGCCTCGTTCCGCGCATCCGCAAGCCTTCCTGCCAGGGAAGCCGCACGCGCCTTCTCCCGCTGATATGCCTGTTTATAGAACTGAATGTCCTGCCTCTGTGCAGTCTCGCGATTCTCCATCGTATCATTTGCCATCCTGCTTCACACCTTTCTTTTGTATTGATAGTATCCCCCGCATACCCTCATGAAATTTCAACATATTTTTCCAGACAGCACACAAGCCTGCCCTGCAAAACCACTCCGATGCTGTAAACGCCCGGTTCTAGGCTGTCTTTGGCGATGTTTACCTGCATCCCGGAGAGCGCGGTGTTCTGTGTCCGGCTCCCGCTGCCATTTCCCTCCAGCAGTTCTGCCACGTCCTCTCGCAGCTTTGGCGCGATATCAAACGCATACACCTTTCCGAAATCCCGCTCCTGCCCGCCGCGAATCAGCCAGAGCGCGCGCGAAATGCCTGCATTGTCCACGTCCCGGACCGCGCTCCAGCCCTCTATCACGATGCGCTCCACATCGTCCGACTGGCTGGTTACACTGTCAATGCACAGCATAAGCCTGTCGTATCCCGTCAGCCGGTCATACAGTTTCGCAGCTGTCCTGCACGTCGCGCACAGGCGCTTTCGAAAATTGTACTGTCTGAAGATGCTGCGCTCTGTTCTGCCGCTTCCCGCGCCCGGCAGGACTGGCTGCGCCAGCCTGTCAAAATCGTATAAATATCCGGTGTTATATTCTACATCCCGCTTCCACTGCACCAGATTCGGGCTGTAGAACGGGTCTCTGGCGCGCAGCGACGGATATTTCTCATACAGGCGCTGCTTCTCGGCGGACAGGCGGCGCTGTTTTCCGGCGGAAGTGTCCTGTCCCCTGCTCAGGGATTCATGGTGGATCAGCACGGCCTCGTTGACCTGCACGTTGAAATATTCCTGCTGGTACAGCCGAAAGCAGAGCGCGACATCATTGTACGCTACCGGAAAGCTCTCGTCAAAGCCGCCCGCCGCTTCAAACGTGCTCTTTTTGATCAGCATACACGCCGCAGTCACCGCCAGCATGTCATAATTCTGCGTGTTGTGGCCATGGTAGAGACAGCCTGTATCGACCATCCCTCCGAGCTTGTGCGCAGGTCCGATCGCCATGTTTGTGATCCCCGCATGCTGTATTCTATAACAATCGTTTTTTTCTGAGTCATTCGGGTAGTACAGCTTTGCCCCGACTGCCCCGACATGCGGCATGCGGGCGTACTCCATCATGCGCGACAGCCACATCCTGCCCGTTTCGGTATCCATCACCTCGGTGTCGTCGTTCAAAAATAACAGGTACTCCCCGGCCGCCTGCCCGGCCCCCGCATTGCACATCGCCGAGAAGTTAAACGCCGCCTCCCGGTAAAGGTAGCGGACGACAAGTCCTGTGTGCGCGCGCTTAAGCGCGTCGAGCATTTGTGTAATGTGTGCGCGCTGGCCGGCATCGCTTCCGTTGTCCACGACGACAATCTCATAGCTGCTGTACGCCGTATACTGCGTCAGAGTCTGCAGGCACCGCCGCAGTACCTCCGCATTGTCCCTGCTTGGAATAACTATTGTTATTTTATCAGTTTCCGCATGTGTGCGCTGACCGCCGCGCGCGCTGCACAGCGCTGGTATTTCCCCCGCGCCCTCTGTGCGCCCGGCATCCGCCAGGCAGTGATTGGTGTACAGTACCCAGGGGACATGGACAATGCGCGCTGACCACGCCTCACTGTTTTCGCTCAGCGCCTCCATACATACCGTGTAGACCAGTTCGTAGATACTTGGTTTCCCCCCGCATCTGCTCAGCGCCTCTTGCAGCACATCTCCCCGGATGGCAAACACACTGCCAATGTAGAAGAACGAGGCGAGCGTGTGCGGCGAAAAATCCGGTTTGAACCATGGTGCCCCCCGGTAGACAGCGCCTGTGTGCGCATCGTCAAAGGCTTTGGCCTTCTCGCCGTACAGCGCTTCCAGCGTCCCTTCGTAGTCCTCGTCCGCATAGACAAGGACCGCACTGGCATTCTCCGAAAACACGTCCGCAAACACTGCCCTGGCACAGTCTTCCAGCCTTCCGTCCTCCCGCACAAACAGGTAGATCTCCTCCGCCAAAAACGCCCCATAGCCGCCTGTGCTGTCCATACACGAAGAAAAGGGAAGCGTGTGTATCTGCTTCCCCAAAGCGCCCTGCCCCGCCTGCTGTCCGTACCGTTTTCCCAGCTTTTCTTCCTGACCTTTCAGCCACTGTAGGTATGGCGTCCTCTGTGCAAAAAGTTCCTGTCTGTACTGTTTCCTCTTCTCCAAATTTCCCATTTTCCTAACCGCCAGCCCTTATTTTCCCTCGATTGTCAGCGTCTTTTCCATACTGCGGTACAGGCGCTGTCTCGAACAGCCATCCTTCGCAGTCATCCACAGTTCATATGTGTCCGGCGGCAGTGCCCCCTCAAAGATCCAGTTGCAGAACCCGGTCAGCTTCACGTTGGTCTCGTCCGGCAGAATCGCGGCCACATCCTTGCGGTACCGCTTCTGTACCGGAAGCTCCCACACCCTGCCGGCGCCGTTTACCAGAAGGATTTTGAACTGATACCTGGCATTGTCCGCCCCCGGCACATACGCCCATCCCTTGATCAGATAGTACGCCCGTTTTTTCTGCCCGTTCTTCGTCACCGCTTTTGCAAAATTCTCCCTGCCGCAGTCCTCCACGACAATCATGATCGCCTGGTTCATGGACCCCTGCGGCGGAAGCTTCTTCGACTCGGCAATCATATCGTCCGAGTCAAATATGTTAAAGAGCTCGTACCGTTCCAGCCAGCGGCAGCTGTACTCCGACTCCCCGCTGTTCAACAGCGTCCCGATAAACGGGTCTTTCCTGTATAGCTTGGGATGCCTGCCGTACAGGACATCCTTCTCCGCTAGCAGACGCCTGAGCTTCGTCTCGTCCTGCAGATCATCCCCGCGGCTGAGCGATTCGTGATGATACAGCACCACATCATTTCTCAGCACATTGTAGAGTCCCTTGCCGCACAGGCGGAAACACAGATCCACATCATTGTACGCCACGGCAAGCCCCTCGAACAGACCGCCCAGCGCCAGGAAATAGTCACGCCGCATCAGAAGGCACGCCGCAGTCACGCCGATCAGATCGTACACAAAACGGTTCCTGCCATAGTAGTAGGACATCCTGTCGTCCAGCTGCTTGAGTTTATGCCCCGGCCCGTATATGGTGTTCGTGATGCCCACATGCTGTATCATCTCTGAGTTCGGATACAGAAGCTTTGCGCCGACTGCGCCGACGTGTTTCAGGGAAGCCTGTCCGACCATCCTGGTGAGCCACGTGTCCTCAAATGCCTCCATATCGTCGTTCAGCAGGAGAATGTACTCTCCCTTTGCCTCCCGCACGCCGAGATTGCACATGCTCGAGAAATTGAACTCCATCGGCTGGTACAGATAGACAAACGGACACTCCTGCCTGAAATTTTCCAACCCGACCCGCACCCTGGCACTGCTGCCATTGTCGACGACAATAATCTCAAAATTCGGGTAGTCTGTGTGCGCATAGACAGAGCGGATGCACTGTTTGAGCACCTCGGAATTGTCCTTTGATGGAATAATGATGCTGACGAGCGGCTTGTCGGGCAGATCGTAGACCGGATAGGATATCCCGGTCTGTGCGTCCACGATCATCCTGCCTTTCAGGCCGCGCCTCTCCATGGCGCGCGCGCGGATCGCATCGTACGCACTTCCGACCCCGATAAAGTCTGTCCGCCCCATCAGACGCGCCTCGATCTCAGCGCGGCTGCCCCCTTTTTCATAGGCGTGAAACAGAACCCGCTCAATGTGCCCCGGACGCCTGCCCTGCTCCGTTGCCCTGAGCACAAAATCATAGATATTTTTCCGGTAATCGTCGTCGCCAAGCCATTCTATCCCAAGATAAGCTGACCGGCGCACCGCAAAGATACTGCCAAAATACAGAAAGGAAAACAGGGTATCAGGCGACCACATCGGTTTGGTCCACGGGAAAATCCGGTGCGCGCTCTCGTCATTCACCAGCTCCCGCTCCTTTTCAAGCTCGAGCATCCAGGTGTCCTCGTCCGCATAGACGACATTCACATCCTTGTGTGTCTCAAAATACTGCGGAATCTCAATATAGACATCGGGCGAGATCCGGCCCTGCTCTGACACAAACACGATATACTCCCTGCTATACCCCGCCAGGGAAAAGTCCCTGCCGCACTCCTCCATATACACAATGTCAAACGGAGGCTTCTGATCCCCTTTCGGCTCCCGCGCGGCGGACTGTTCATTCTCCTTTATCCACAACAGATACGGATCTGTCTGGCAGCGCAGCTCCCTCTCGTACTCCTCTATACACTTTTTATACAGTCTGCCCTGTATGGCATCCTTTATCCTACCCAACATATGAATGAATTCCCCCCTCCCGGAGCATTTTCAGACATGCTCTGGGACACTCTATCCTCTCAGCTTTGTCTTTAGAAACTCCTTTGTCTTTGTGACAAAGTTCTCCTTCGTCGCGCTCTGCACCAGCTGACTGGCAAGCGGCTGCGGAAGCTCAAGGACATCCAGCTTCACTGTGAGATGGCTTCCCCCCGCAACATCGATGCTGAAATTGGGGTCCTCATTGTCAAACACAATCAGCCCGCTTTCCTGCCAGCATCCGTTCACCGCGACCGCATCCTCCGTGTAAACCCTGTCCCCAGCCTTAATCTCCTGTATTTTCACCACACATGGATACTCGCACGGATCGATGCGGACGCGCACAGCGCTCTCGGGAACGTCGTACTCGAGCTGCAGGTAGCGCCCGATTGTGTAGCAGTCATGCAGCCTTACGGAATTTTCCTCACTGAATCCCTCCCCGTAATCCACAAATACCTGCACCACATACATGAGGTCCGCATGATTGCAGTACTTCAGCATCCCCCCCAGCGCATATGCCCTGTTTCCGATCAGCTCCCGCATACGGCCCGCCGAGGCATGGCTTCCCGTAATGCGCAGCTGAAACGCCTTCTCCTGCGCGACCGCCCCGGCGATCTCCAAATCGGTCATTCCCAGAATATCCCTCATGAGGAGATCCTCGCACGCCTTCCTCGTCTCCCCGCCCAGCGTATAATTGTAAAATGCGCGGAAGGCGATATCCTTCGCATCAATGTGCCGGTCGAAGGTCCACTCGTAATCGATGACATGCCATTTTTCGCCGTCGACAAGGATATTGGGAAACACAAAATCGAAATTGCTGACCGCAAACTGCTCCTCGTTATAGCCGAGCCAGTGCATATACTCCTCCACAAGCACTTTAAATCCCGCGACATCCGCCTGCATCAGGCGCTCGTCAAGCAAAGTTTCCAGCGTTTTTCCATTGCAGAACGCAAACGCAAGCCCGTTTTTGATGTCACCGCCGATCACAGCACACTCGTTGATATCAATTTTTGTGCCCTCATACCGCGCCGAAAGCTGGTCGTACGCCTGTTTTGTGTTCATCAGATGCGCACATGCCGCCTCCGTATCCGGCAGCTTCTCCACATGCACATGCCCCGGTTTCTCCTGGACAATGGAT
>CAMWOK010000143.1 GCA_947175845.1 uncultured Lachnospiraceae bacterium
CTCGAACGGATTGAGCCGAAACGGCGCAACGCTCTCATTGCCGAGCGTAAACACATATACCTCCCCGAACTTCGCCTTGTTTTTCTCCTGTGCCAGCGTCCTGTACTCTGTCTTGGCAGGCTCTATCACCAGAAAGGGCGCATCCGCTGCCGCGAGCAGCTTGTGGCAGGTCGTCGTCTTCCCGCTCCCTGTCACGCCCGCGACAAACGTGTGCTTCATCATGGAATCCTTCTTCAGCGCAAACCGGATATTGAGTTTTCGCCCTTTCTGGACAATCACACCGACGTCAATGGCGTCCTCCTTCTCTATGGCATGCTGGTTGAGTCCAAAAGGAACCGATTCGTCCAGGACGATCCCCGGCACCTCCTTCTGCGGAAGCCCCGCGAGGATCCCGGCCTCACCGGCTGTCAGATACGCCGACATTCCCAGCCCGAACATGGCGTCTACCGGCCTGCCAAGGAGTGTGGCGGCATCCAGGGAATATTCCTTCCTGTCATAGTAGGCATTCTGATAGGATTGCAGCGCTTGCAGGCTGATGCGATCGCCCAGGTTCAGCTCCCGCGCCGTCAGCGGGGCAAATGTCGACCGGTCCCCCTGAAACAGGGACATGACAGAGAGCTTTAGCCGGTCCGCCGTCGTGACCTTATCCGCCATGTAAAAGAGCGATGTCCGAAACATCCCCTTGCTGTATCCTTCCTTCACGCGCGGCAGCAGCTCGTCGTCAATGTACTGCATCAGATCCTGCGCATGTTTGTTCGCCATCTCGACTGTCACAGCCTCCGACGTCCCTCTGTTCTGACTGTAACCCCAGTTTTTCCCTTCGCTGTGGTCCTGGCTTGTCCCGCCTCCTCTGCCAAGCTGCCGGGAGGTTCCGGAATTGCTGGTGCCGCTGCTGCTCGCCCTGCCCCTCGATTCCGTGTCGCTCTCGTTCCAGCTGCGGTTTTTTCCATGGGAATCCGACACTGTCCTGCCAAAAGAAATGCTGTCGCCACTGTTTACCGACCTCTGGACAGATGTTTTTGCGTACACGGACAGCCGGTTGTAGAGCTCATAGATATCGTCCCGCATTTGCGCAAGCTCCGGCTGGCTCACCGGCTCACAGACCACGACAATCCGCCAGTTCTGACCGGACATGCTGTTGATCAGCCTGTCGACTCCCTGAAAATCCAGCTCTTCGCCGGTCTCCTTCCTGTTGATGGACGGGATTCCGGAGATGATGCCCGCGCTCTTGTACGCTTTGGCCTGGTTTATCATCGTTTCCTGAAGCGCATCCACGTCCAGCCGCTCAAGCGCGCTTCCGCTGAAGTTTCCCTCGAACGCATTCTCAATGATCCCCCCATAGTTCACAGTCGACAGGGTTCTGATGTTCTTCCGGTGATTTTTCACGACCCCGATATGCAGCGTGACGCCCTGGCTGTTTCCGGAGAGGACATACACGAAGTTGAACGCCTCATTGTCCAGCGCGTCCAGGACGTTCTGAAACGCTTCCCTGCGCGGGTAATCCGCGTCATACGCAAGCTTCTTCACCCTGTAAAAACACATGTCGCCGCTCGTGCTAAGCCCCCTCTCCTGCGGATACCCAATATCGGCAATCCGCTCGGAGAAATCGTCCCTGTCCATTGTCTGGATAAAGTGAAACAAGTCAAACAATTCCCTTGTGTCGGCCGTGATTTGAGTCAGACTGCCCTGATTTTCCATAAATCTCCTCCTAACCGCCGCCTGATTTGAAAAAGGCAGCCGCTTTTCTTCTGCACACACCGATTATACAACACATGGATGACACATTTTGTCATCCATGCATACTTTTTGAGAAAATTTATATATATCAGAAAAATATCTGCAGAAAACAATCATACTACAAATTATAAGAATCCCCTGGGGACTTGTCAAGCTATTTACTGTTATGCCGCCGTTAAGGAGCGTTACTCCCGCCTATTTGACCAGGCATTTCTTCTTCCAGTTCCCCGTCCGGTACCAGAAATACGATATCAGGTAGTTTGCCGTCCACCCTATAGGCACCGCGTACCAGATGAGACGGATTCCCCAGATCGGGGAGCACAGCTGCGCCACCGCCACGCGGAGCCCGAGATTGATGAGGTTTGCGAGCATGTACACTCTGATGTCCCCCGCGCCGCGCAGGATGCCGTCCGTTATCGCCTTGAAGCCGAGCATCGAGAAAAACAGCCCGATAAAGCGAAAGTACGCCGTCCCGGTCTCAAACGCCACCGCCGACGCGCCCTGCTCCACAAATGCGGCTACGATCGGCGCATAAAAAAGCTGGGAGACCGCGATCAAAACCACCCCGAACCCGGCAATGATGCCGTGCGCGGCATGGTATCCCTGCCGCACGCGCTCCGGCTTTCCCGCGCCGAGATTCTGCGCCGTGAACGTGGACATGGCATTTCCGGTGGCGATCATCGGCACGATGCAGACCGACTCGAGCCGCATCCCCGCAGAGTAGCCCGCGAGCGCCGACGAGCCAAACTGGTTGACCGCCGACTGTGTGAGCAGCATACCGACACTCACGATCGACTGCTGGATGATCGACGGGACCGCAATCTTTACGCCGGTGACAAACATGTCTGCGCGAAAGCGCTCCACCTTTGCCGCGACCTTGTAGGTGGCAAGCAGCCGCATCAGGATCCCGAACGAAATGACCGCCGCGGTCCCCTGCGCGATCACTGTCGCGACCGCTGCGCCCGCGACGCCCATGCCAAGGCTTCCGACCATCCAGATATCCAGAAGGACATTTAGCACAGAAGAAAAGATCAGCAGCACCAGCGGTATTTTTGACCGCCCGAGCGCGTTGAAGTTCGCGGACAAAATATTGTACATGAACATAAACGGCAGGCCCACGAAATAGATCTGCAGGTACGAGACCGCGTCCGCCATGATGTTGTCCGGTGTTTTTAACAGTTTAAGCACGGTCGGATTGACCGCAAATCCCAGCACCGCAAGCAGCGTGCTGAACACGGCAAATGTGATAAGAAACGTGTAGACGGAGCTTTTCATCTCCCTGTAGTGCCCGGCTCCAAGGTGCTGGCTTGTCAGCACCGAAGCGCCGATCCCGCCCCCGATCGCGATCATGATAAACACGGTCGTAAAGGAATAAGATGCCCCCACTGCCGCGAGCGCATCCTCCCCGACCAGATTTCCCACAATGATGGAATCCGCCATATTGTAAAACTGCTGAAATAAATTTCCGATAATCATCGGCAGCGCAAAGAAGAACAGGCTTCGCGCAGGGGGCTGTGTTATCAGGTTTTCTTTTGCATTCTGTGCCATTTTTTCTCTCCTCACCCATCTTTTGTATCACCTATATCTTACTATATTTCCCGAAAAACACAAGAGGCTCTCTTTTTTACATTCTGTTTTCTGCCGCGCGCTGCAGGCTCTGGTACCTTCTGTCCACCTCCCGCTGCAGGCTCTCTGCGATCTCTTTGTACGCTTCGCCGCACAGGTGCTTTGTCCGCCCCATCATGGCAAGCCAGTCCGTGACCGGAATCTTTTTGCCCGTCTTGTCCGGCTCGTAGCTCATCCGCGTCACGCCGCGCTCGATCTCGAACAGCGGGAAGTAACAGCAGTCCACGCCCGCCGCGACCACCTTGCGCTCCGTGGCAGGCATATCGTTCCAGTTGAGCGGGCACGCCGAGAGCGCCTTGAGATACGCCGTCCCCTCCGACTTGGCATAGTGGGCCGCCTTCGCCGCCTTCCTGATAAAATCCGTGGGGTTTGACTCCGCGGCAGTGGCGATATACGGAATTCCGGTCGCCGCCATGATGCGGGGCATATCCTTGTGGAAAAAGGTCTTTCCGTACTGTTTTGCACCCACGTGCGAGGTGGAGCTGCGCGCCCCTTTTGGCGTGGAGTACGACAGCTGATATCCCGTGTTCATATAGCCGCCGTTGTCGTACTCAAACAGCAGCAGCCGGTGTCCCCGCAGCGCCGTGCCGAGCGCGGAGCCCATGCCGATATCCATGCCGCCGTCCCCGCTGACCATGACAAAGATGATATCGCCCTGCGGCAGCTCGCCGTTTTTCTGCTTCCGGTAGCAGATCTCCGCAAGGCCGCTAAGCGTCGCGGCGCCGTTCTGAAACAGGTTGTGGAGATACGGCACCTTAAAGCTGGTGCGCGGGTACGGCGTTGTGACGATCATGCCGCAGCCCGTCTGGAACAGGAATATGATCGGATCCTCGATCGCGCGCGACAGCAGATTGAGGTTGACGGGGATGCCGCAGCCAGGACATGCGCCGTGCCCCGGCGCGAGGCGCTTTGGCATTGCGGCCGTGGCGTTGAGTGTGCCGCCTCTGACCTGCGCGTCCCCCGCATTGTCCCGCTCCACAACCGTGGCTCCGATCATGGTCCGCTCCCGGGTGAGCGGCGCAAAAAAGTTTCCCTGGCAGGCGTCGCCGTCGCCGCAGGCAGTCCCTTCTGTCACGCCGTAATAGTCAAAATCCGGGCTTTTCGGATCCTTTGCATAGTCGAGCATGTGCATGGCATCCTCCGCGAAGAAGTCCTTTCCGCCAAGTCCGTACACCAGACTCTTGACGATTGCCCGCCCGCCTGTTCTCTGCAGCATGGCGCGCACCTCGAGCGAGAGATTTCCACCCCACGCGCCGTAGCTGTCCTGCCGGTCCGCGACCAGCATCCGCTCCGCATGGCTGCACGCCGCGGCCAGTTCCTTCTCCGGAAAGGGACGCAGCACATTCAGCGTCACAGCGCCTGCCTTTCTGCCGTGTTTGCGCATGTCGTCCACGCCCTCTTTCGCCGTCTCGTAGGAGGAGCCGATCAGCACGAGCAGCTCCTGTGCATCCTCGTGCAGATACCCTTCCACCTTGTTATACTCCCTGCCGGAGAGCGCGCCGTACTCCGCAAAGAGCTTTGGCAGCAGCCCGTCCGCCTGCCGCATCGCCAGATGCAGCTGATAGCGGTTGTTGATGATATCCGGCTCATTCATGTAAGAACCGACTGTGACCGGGTTGTCCAGATCAAAAAACGGGTGCGGTTCTTTTTTCGGCCCGACAAACTGCCGCACGACCTTATCCTCGGCAAACCGCATACAGCGCCGCTTCTGATGGCTGGTAAAAAATCCGTCGTACGCCACAACGACCGGAAGGCGCACCTGCTCTGCAAGCCTGAGCGCAATGATGTTGAAGTCGTAGACCTGCTGCACCGTGTGCGCAAACAGGATTGGCCAGCCCGCATTCAGCAAAAACATGATATCGCTGTGATCCCCCTTGATGGACAGCGGCCCCGACACGGTCCGGCACGCCACGTTCATCACCATAGGATAGCGCGTGCCGGACTGCACCGGAAACTGTTCCAGGGCATACAGCAGGCCGTTTGCGCTGGTCGCGTTGATGACCCTGCCGCCGCCGACCGACGCGCCGTAGCAGATTCCCGCCGCGCTGTGCTCGCCCTCCGCCGCGATCATGATAAGGTCCGTCTCCCCCTTTGCGCGCATGTCGTCGAGATTCTCCGCAATCTGCGTGGAGGGTGTGATCGGATAGTACCCCATCAGATCATAACCAATCTGCTTTATCGCGATCGCCGCAATCTCATTGCCGCTCGCGTACTCTGTCACCTGCTGTTCCATCAAACCTCTCCCCCTTCCATTCTCTTTTCCGTCAGATACGACTCCGAAGTGACATAGCCGTCCGGCCCCGCTTTCACATAGTAATCCGGCACGCGCAGCATGTCCTGATTGGGCAGGAAATACTGTTTCTCCAGATGTTCGGCCTCCACGCCGCGCACCAGCGCATTGACCGGACAGACATCCACACAGCGCATACAGCCCTTGCAGTGATAGTAATCCAGTCCGCGGTTGACCATCATCTCTTTGCCCTTGAACGTGCCTTTTGCAAACTGGAACACCATGTCCGGGCAGGTGGAGTCACACAGCCCGCAGTTGATACAGCGCTCCTTGATAAAAACAGGGACATAGCCCTGCCGCGACGGGGACAGATCCGCCGTCACCGTGCTGCCGGCGCGCGGGTTCACCCCGCCGATCGGCGCCGTCACATAGCCCCATTCCTGACTGTCCTTTGGCGCCGCGGACGCCTCCTTTTTTGTGCCTGTTTCGGGATATTTGCGGACAGTCCGCACCTGCGCGTATCCCTGATCAAGCCCCTTAAGGTTGCCCTCAAGCGCCGCCGGATATTTTCTGCCCAGATTGTCCCGGCAGATCTGCCTGACATGCTCTGGCGCCACGAAGCCCATGACCTTTGCCATGGCGCCCAGCATCACCACATTGATGCGCGATTTCGTCTCCATGGCGATCTGGCGGGCATTGACCGCATAGCAGGTCTGTATGTCGGCCGGAAGCCGGTCCAGAGCCGCTTCCTCCTGTCCTTGATCCACCGCGATGATGACCTGCGTGCGGGCGCTGCACCCCTTCCACACACTCTGGTCATTGGTCAGCGCCTGGTGAAAGATCACCAGCAGGTCCGGATTTACGATCGGGGAGTGAACCCTGATTTCCCTGTCCGGCGGGCAAAAGCGGATGTACCCCTTCACAGGCGTCCCCGTCTTCTCCGAACCGTAGCTGGAAAACCCGGCGCTGTTGAGATTCAGATAGCGCACCGCTAACTCTCCCACCATCTTTCCGCACAGATTCGCCCCCAGGCCGCCGATGCTCTCAAGCCGGATCTCATAATAGTCCTTCTTTGCAAATATCTGCTCCATGCAATCTTCCATAACTCTTCCCCCTTCTTATTTTATATGTGATGTTTCCCATGTTCTGTGCTCTGAGCGCTGCTGCCACCGCAACTGCTTACACCGCGCCCATCAGCGCATACGCGAGCGTGCCCGCGACACCGCTTCCGAAAATAATCGCAATCGCGCTGACTTTATATTTTCTGAGAATCACGAGCGACGCCACAAAGATGACGAGCTCGACAATTCGGATATCGCGCAAGACGACATTGTGCAGCTCTGTCTGAAACAGCCCCAGAAGCAGGATGGAAGCGCCCGCCGAGGCGATCAGCGCCACCACCGCGGGGCGCAGCGATCCAAGTACCACCTGCACGCCGCTCACCGTGCGGTACTTGTAATAAAAATGTGCCAGCGCAAGGCAGATACAGAACGACGGGATGATGCAGCCCACCGTGCACAGCAGCACGCCGTAGATCCCGGAAACCCGCATCCCCACAAAGGTTGCGGAGTTGATGGAAATCGGCCCCGGCGTCATCTCCGCCACAGTGACCAGATCCGAAAATTCCTCCATGGTCATCAGATGATGCGTGTGGACAATCTGGTCCTGAATCAGCGGAATCGCCGCATACCCGCCGCCCACGCTGAACAGCCCGACCCAGATAAAGGAAAAAAACAGTTTGACCAACAGCATTGCTTACGCCCTTCCTTTCT
>CAMWOK010000144.1 GCA_947175845.1 uncultured Lachnospiraceae bacterium
GATCACGCCCGACGCACTTGCTCTCCTGCTGGATAAGACTGGTACAAACATGGAAAATATCCGGCGGGAGGTGGAGAAGCTGGTCTGTTACAAATACTATGAGGAGGGAATCACCGCGGACGATGTGGAGGAGCTGTGCATTGTTCAGATACAGAACCAGATTTTTGATATGGTGGAGGCCGTTGCACAGAAAAAGCAGCAGCAGGCGCTGGGATTATACTACAATCTGCTTGCATTGAAGGAGGCGCCCATGAAAATACTGGCGCTGATTGCCCGGCAGTTTCACATGCTTTTGCAGGTGAAGGAAATGAAGGCAAAGGGATATCAGGAGAGTGCGATTGCCGCACAGACGGGACTTAATCCCTATTTTTTGAAGAAAAAATATATTCCGCAGGCAGCGCAGTTCAAGCTGCCGCAGCTCGCAGGCGCCCTGCGGGCATGTGTGGAGGCGGAGGAGAATGTCAAGACCGGGCGCATGTCAGATGTGCTCAGCGTGGAGCTGATTATCGTGCGTCTGAGTGCCCAAAATCAACAGGAGAAGGAGTGTGTGCAATGATGCCAAATGACCCGGTGATGTTGTTGAGTTACCTGAATCTGAAACTCAGGGATTTCTATCCCAGCCTTGAGGCATTCTGTGAGGATACCGGCGAGGATATGGAAAAAATATTGGACAGACTGAGCCAGATTGATTATCACTACGACAAGGAAAAAAATCAGTTTGTCTGAGAAAGGAAGACGGAGGCTGTGAGGAGATGACAAAAAGCAGAAAGAATCAATTGGCGCTGTCCTTTTTGACGGCGGCCCTGCTGGTGCAGGGGTGTGCGAACAGGGAGGCTTCGGAGGTGCAAAACACCGCTGTGATTGCAGAAGAACAGCGAGAGGAAGAACCGATGAGCGCGGTGCGCGGGGAGTGGCCGGAGGAAAAAACGCAGAGTACCGAGAAGGATTTTGTGACAGAGGAGATAGGGGTTACGTTCATCGACGACATTGGCAGGACAGTCACTGTGGAGAGCCATGACAGGGTTGTCACCCTGATCGGAAGCTTTACCGATATATGGCTGCTCGCAGGCGGTGAGGTGGTGGGGGCTGCCAATGATTCCTTCGACAGTTTTGATCTGGCGCTGGGGGAGGATGTGGTGAATATCGGCTCTCATATCGCGCCGGACATTGAGAAAATTATTGCGGTGAAACCGGATTTTGTGATTGCAAGCGCCAACACGGACGCGGATATGGACATGGAAAAAATTCTCACGGAGGCAGATGTCACGGTGGCGTACTTCTCGGTGTCCAACTTCAACGAGTACCTGAATATGCTTGAGATATGCACAGATATCACGGGGCGGAAGGATCTCTATGAGCAGAATGGCGTCATGGTGCAGCGGCAGGTGGATGCAGCGCGCGAGCGCGTGAACCAGAGAACTCTGGCGGGAGAGAAAGCGCCCACGATCGCGTTCTTCCGGGCGAGCGCGTCAAGCATCAAGGCCAAGGGCAGTTATGGAAATGTCGGCGGTGAGATGCTGGCCGATCTGGGCTGCATCAACATCGCGGATGACGACGACAGCCTGCTGGACACGCTCAGTATGGAGGCGGTCATTGCGGCAGATCCGGATTTCATTTTTGTGACGACACAGGGAAAGGATGCAGGCGCAGTGCAGCGCAATATCGAGGACACGCTGCTGAATAATCCGGCATGGAACCAGCTTACCGCGGTGAAGGAAGGCAGATATTTTATCCTCGAAAAGGAACTGTACAATCTCAAGCCGAATGCGCGCTGGGGGGAGGCATATCTTGGACTTGCGGATATCCTGTATGGGGAGGAGCCATGAGGAAGTGCCACGGCAGGGTTCAACAAAAGAAATAGTAGCGGCCCTCCGCATCAGAGAATTCTTTGATGCGCACATGAAAAACCGATTCGATAATATGCTGCTGCAGACATTCCTTTGGAGTCGATGCGGCAGCAATTTTTCTGTCCTGCATTATGACAAGTGTGTCAGAAATTCTCAGCGCCTGCGCGATATCGTGGAGAACCAGGATGATCGTCCGTCCCCTGCGTTTCAGTTTCAGGATCATTTCCATAAATTCGCGCTGGCCGTTCAGGTCAAGGTAGGTTGTGGGCTCGTCCAGCACGATATAGTCACAGTCCTGAGCCAGAGTCATGGCAAAAAAGGCGCGCTGTCTGATTCCGCCTGAGAGCGTGTCCGCATACTGCGCGGCGTATGGACTGACCCTTGTAAAGTCCATGGCATCCTCGACAATAGCGATATCCTGTCGGGATTTCCGGCGCGCAAATCCCAGGTGCGGAAAGCGGCCGTGTTCCACCAGTGTCTTTACGGGCAGTGTGGGAATGATGGTGCGCACCTGCGGAAGAAAGGACAGCCTGCGCGCGCGCTCCCGAAGGGGCATGGCAAGATAGTCTGTACCGTCCAGGCTGATGCTGCCCGAGGTGACTTTTGATGAGCCATTCAGACATTGGAGCAGGGTGGTCTTGCCACAGCCGTTCGGACCGATAATGGTCGTGACTGCGCCCTTCTGAAAACAGACAGAGATGTCGTGCAGGATAGGAACCATACTGCAACTGGCATTTACGTGACAAAATTCAAGCATTGACTCTGCGGCCTCCCTTCTTCTTAAATAACAGATACAGAAAAAATGGTCCGCCGACGAAGGACATCAGGACGCCGGCAGGAAGTTCAAAGGGAGCAAACAGCACGCGCCCGAGCATATCACACACAAGTACAAAACACGCGCCGAGCAGGGCGGAGCAGGGCAGCAGATACCGGGCGTCATTTCCGAAAAGCCGGCGGCAGATATGGGGAACGATCAGCCCGACGAAGCCAAGAAGCCCGGCATAGCTCACGACACAGCCCGACAGGACGCTCGAGAGAACCAGCAGGATCAGGCGGGAGCGCGTGACATGCAGTCCGAGGGAGCGCGCGATATCGTCTCCAAGACCAAGGATATTGAGCGGTTTGGTGAGAAAAAGGGACAACAAAAGCGCTGCGCAGATGGCAGCGGATGGAAGCCTGAGACTGTCAAAAGTAATCCCGGACAGGGAACCGATCATGAAAGTAGTCAGGTTCACAGTGATGTCCGCGTCTATAAGCTTGATGGTGTTGATGCCCGCATTCAGAAAGCTTGACACGGTGATTCCTGCAAGGATAATAGTGGTGCGCGAGCTGTCAGCCATGTACGCCAGACCAAAGATGGTGAGTGTCGTGACAAGGGCTCCCGCAAAGGCAGCGGCGGGCACTGCGGACGAGAATCCACCGCCGAGCATCAGCGCGAGCATCACCGCAAACCCGGCGCCGGAATTGACGCCGATGGTATTTGGACTTGCGAGCGTGTTGTTCATGACGCTCTGCAGGATGACGCCTGCAGAGGCAAGCCCCATTCCGGCAAGGCAGCCTCCCAAAACGCGCGGCAGCCGCACCGTGTTGACAAGTACATAGGTGGTGGAATCCCTGTCAAGCCCGGCAAGGCAGCGCAGGACGCCTTGCGGGGACAGCGGTACACTTCCCAGCAGAATACCCGCAAAGCTGCAGAGAACCAGCAGCAGGGACAGGGACACAATTTTCTTTCGCATGGTATACAGTCTCCGTTTGCTCATGTAATGTTCTATATTAATAATGGCATAATTTCTGCGTTTAATCAAACAATATTTTGTCGACAGTCACAAATTCGTAGCCCTGCCGTGTGAGTTCGTCAACGACTATGAGGGCGGCCTCCACAGAGGTATCATAGTAGTCATGCATCAGAATGATGTCATTGTCAGATACTTTGCTGATCACGGCATCTGCCACACGGCTGGAATTGGCGGTGCACCAGTCGAGCGGATCGACGTTCCAGAGCACAGGAAACATATTCAGATCCGTCTCAAATTTTTTGTCCCAGGAACCGTAGGGCGGCCGTACATACTGCACCTCGTCGCCGGTGATATCGTAGAGGACTTCATTTGTCTGTATCAGTTCCTTCTTGAATTTGTCACTGTTTGAGTCGGTGAGCTGGATGTGGCTGTAGGTGTGGTTGCCAATCAGATGCCCTTCGTCATGCATGCGTTTGATGATGTCGGGGTGAAGCGCGGCATGTTCGCCAGTGACGAAGAATGTAGCCTTGACACCGCGCGTTTTCAGCCCGTCGAGAAGTTCCTCCGTGTATACGGGATGCGGGCCGTCATCGAACGTGAGTGCAGCACGCCTGATTTCGACCGGTGCAGTCTCGGAGGGAACCGGGTCGATGGATGCCACAGACGGGGCCGCAGGGGATGTGTTGGCGGTGGCGATAGCCGGGATTGCTTTTTTGTATAGAAATGGTCTGATGAGAGCGGTCAGGGTCAGGCACATACATATGAGATACAGTATATTGAAAATCCGATTATAATGTTTCATACACAAAACCGCCACATTGTGCTGTATTCATATTTATGATATGCAGGCAAGTGGGAAAAGGTTCCACAGATACTATTTTTTTTCAAAAAATGTTTTGGATATGTAAATGTTCGATTGTAGGAAAAAATAAATGATGGTATAATGAACCTGTAAAGCGGACCAAATATGTTCAAAGAACACAGAAAGGTATTAATATTTATGGAAAAAAACAGCAAATGGAAAACATTTGAGGATATGACTGCGAAGTGTTATAAGACACTGGATAATGGCAATATTATAAAGGAATGCTGGTATGGCGCATTTGACACGCTTCTCGAAATCATGGAGGAGGAGCGGGTCAGAAACCCAGGAAGTTTTGAGGAGCTGGCAGACATTGACCAGCGCACGGAAAACAAGTACAATGTCCAGGGCTGGGTCGACGACTATTTCAAAAAGCTGAATTCTGCAGGCGATTTTGACAGGATTTACAAGGATGGACTGCGTCTGATTGACGCGTTTGAGTGGCGGCGGCAGTCGCCGGCGCAGATCCGGATGCGGGTGATGAATGCGATGAAACGGCTGGGAATGAACGAGGCAGCCACGCGCTACAGTGAAGAGTGGGTTGGGGAGGAGCCGGATGACATGAACGCGCTCTTTGCTGCACTGATTTTTCAAAAAAAGGGTAAGGAGAGCGAGTCGAAAGTAGGAGAGTAAAATGTTAGAGAAAAATATCGTTCTTGATGGCAGCACAATTCTTGTGACAGGTGCGGCCGGGTTTATCGGTGCGAATCTTGTGCTGGCACTTTTGAAGAAGGCACGCGATGTGCGGATTGTTGGCATAGACAACAGGAATGACTACTATGATGTGTCCCTCAAGGACTTTCGGCTCGGTCAGATAAAGGAGCTGGAACCCCATGTCTCGGGGAGTTTTACGTTCATAGAGGGAAATATCGCGGACAAAAAAACAGTCAGCGAAGTGTTTTTGCGGTATCGGCCGCAGATTGTCGTCAATCTGGCAGCGCAGGCGGGTGTGCGCTACAGCATCGAGAACCCTGACGCCTATGTCGAGTCCAACCTGATTGGGTTTTACAACATTCTCGAGGCGTGCCGCCACAGTTATGACAATGGCGCGCCCGGTGTGGAACATCTCGTGTATGCAAGCTCCTCTTCGGTGTATGGGAGCAACAGGAAAATCCCCTACGCGACGGAGGATAAGGTGGACAATCCGGTGTCGCTCTACGCTGCCACCAAGAAATCCAATGAGCTTCTGGCACATGCCTACGCAAAGCTCTATGGGATTCCTGCAACAGGGCTTCGCTTCTTTACGGTGTACGGTCCGGCAGGACGGCCCGATATGGCGTATTTTGGCTTTACGGACAAACTTGTCCGAAACGAGACAATCAAAATATTTAACTATGGAAACTGCCGCCGCGACTTCACATACATTGATGATATCGTGACAGGAGTGCAGGCGGTCATGCAGTGCGCACCGCTGCCCAATGAGGAGGGGGTGAAGTACAGCATCTACAATATCGGAAACAACCAGCCCGAAAATCTGCTGGATTTTGTGGAGATACTGCAGGATGAATTGAAGCGTGCAGAGGTGCTGCCCCAGGACTATGATTTTGAGACCCACAAGGAGTTTGTCGGCATGCAGCCTGGCGATGTGGAGGTGACTTATGCTGACACAAGCAGCCTTGAGCGCGATTTTGGATTTAAGCCATCGACAGGGCTGCGGGAAGGTCTTCGGAAATTTGCGCAGTGGTATAAAGAGTTTTATGGTTAGGAACTGTTCAAAAGAAGTGGATATTTTTGGTGTTGTATGCCAATATATACAATGTAAGGGCTTACAACCGCGCAACTGTTAAAATTACATTTGAGGAGCTGAGCATATGGGTACAAAGTATGGAAATATCAGAAGAAGAGAATTTGATCTGCTGGCACTTGGGGAGATTCTGCTGCGCCTCTCGCCGCCGGCAAACGAGCGGCTGACCAGAGGGGACGTCTTTCAGAAGCAGGCTGGCGGCGCGGAACTCAATGTCGTGTCAGGCACGTCACTTCTGGGGCGTCGGACAGGTATTATTTCAAGGGTTCCGGCAAATGATCTGGGCAGGTATATCCAGAACCGGGTGCGCTTCTGCGGAGTGAGTGACGATTTTCTGGTCT
Organism: uncultured Lachnospiraceae bacterium; assembly: GCA_947175845.1. Classification (GTDB taxonomy): domain Bacteria; phylum Bacillota; class Clostridia; order Lachnospirales; family Lachnospiraceae; genus COE1. The sequence continues at coordinate 6,531 of CAMWOK010000144.1, forward strand.
ACGACAAGGCAAAGGATTCCAGACTGGGCATTTACTACTACGAGTACGGTGCGCACCCAAGAAAGCCAAATGTCGTCTACGACAGAAAGAACACCGCCTTCACCGGAATATCTATCGACGACTTCCCTGAGGAAATGTTTACATCAGCGCGCTGCTTTCACACGACGGGAATATCACTTGCGCTGGGACAGAAGGCGAGGAGCACGGCGATCGAGATGATTAAGCGCTTTAGGGAAAACGGCACGCTCATCTCATTTGACGTGAATTTCAGGGGAAATCTTTGGACGGGCGAGGAGGCAAGGGAATGCATTGAACAGATTCTTCCATATGTGGACGTTTTTTTCTGCTCGGAGGATACTGCCAGATTTACATTTCATAAAGAGGGCACCGTCCAGGAAATGATGCGAAGTTTCACCAGGGATTACAACATCAGCGTGGTGGCATCCACACAGCGCATTGTGCACTCACCCAAGGTACATTCTTTTGGATCCTGCATATACGATGCGATTAACGACTGTTACGTGCAGGAGCCTGCTTATGAGAATATCGACGTGGTTGACCGGATTGGAAGCGGGGATGCCTACATATCAGGTGCGCTGTATGGACTGTTAGCGCATAATATGGATTGCACGAAGGCGATGCAGTACGGAAATGCCACTGCAGCAGTGAAGAATACAATTCCTGGTGACTTGCCCTCGTCTGACTTGAAGGAGATAGACAGCATTATCAGGAATCATCATTCCACAGGACCACAGCTGGAGATGAACAGATAATAACAGGTATCCGCCAGAGACAGGGACCGCATTAGTTTATTGCAGTCCCTGTTTCTAG
>CAMWOK010000145.1 GCA_947175845.1 uncultured Lachnospiraceae bacterium
GTTGCCACCGCCGCACCGCCGACACCCCACTTCAATCCTCTGATAAAAAACAAATCCAGAAAAATGTTGAGCACCGCAGAAATCCCCAGAAAACACAGCGGTATCAGCGAATTGCCGAGCGCGCGCATAAAATTCGCGGCAAAATTGTAGAGGAAGGTCGCCACAATCCCCGCAAATATCCACAGAAGATACTCTTTCATAAACGGCGCCACCTCCGCGGGCACACGGAGAAACGCGAGAATCCCATATATCCCTGCATAGACCAGAACATTCAGCGTCACCGTGACTGCGCCAATCATCAGAAACGCCATGTAGATTCCCTTTTCCAGCCTGTCGTGGTCACGCCTGCCAAACTGCATGGAAAAAAAGGCACTGCTGCCCATGCAGAGTCCCAGTATAATTGATGTCACAAATATCATCAGCGTGTACGAGGACCCGACTGCCGCCAGCGCATTTTTGCCCAGATACCGCCCGACAATCAGTGTGTCCACCACATTGTAAAGCTGCTGAAGCACATTGCCCACCATGATTGGAAAGGCGAACTTCAGCAGGTTTTTTATAATGCTTCCCTGTGTTAGATCGTAGTTCATATTTTACCTTTCGTGCTGCGGCATATCATATCGTCCTCTTTGTATTCGACGTATGCCAGTTTCGTATTTCTGCACCCTTTCCTGCCACAAATTATAACATAAACCTCACCATAATACGTTCTTCCACTCCATCCTCCACCTTATCAAGCATAAATGCCTTAATGCCTTCCTCGCGCCCCTGATAGAGCAGTATATCATCTCTTGAAGGCTACTCCATTGTCATATCGCACACCTCCTTATCCTCCGACAGGAACTTGCCCGATTCAAAAGCAGCCTGGAACATATATTGATTATAGCACAACTGTCACGACGCCTGCAATCAGATTATAAGGTAATTCGCCTGATCTCTGTACCTTTCAGGGTCATTGCTGGTCGGATTCTGATGCATCTCATAGCCATAACAGGTGACAGCTTCCGGCAGGCTCGGGAAACAATTCAATGAATTTTCAGCACGAAGGCAACATCTTCCCCACCAAAACGAAAAAATCCTCTGAAATCAGAAAATAAACAAATTTATGGTTGTTAATTGTCCAATAATTTTATAGAATAATAGTATGGTGCCATGCGCCATATATAACAACTCAGACAACAGAGACAGAAAGGTGCTGATTGCTATGTTTATACAATTATTTAGCAACTATTTGGTCGAACAATCGGTCATAACAACGGAACAGAGGGACTATCTTCAGGCAGAAATGCAGAAGACGCATGTCAAGCTCGGCACGATTGCGGTTGCGGACGGTCTGCTGACAGAGGCGCAGGCGGATGAAATCAACCACCAGCAGACGCAGAAGAATGAACTGTTTGGCAATATCGCCATACAGATGGGCTATCTGACGGACATACAGGTAGCAAAACTGCTCGAGAAGCAGGGGGACACGGCCATGAAATTTTTTCAGCTTTTGATGAACACGATCGGGCTGACCATGGATACTGTCACCGAACATCTGCGTGGATTTCAGAAGGCAAACGGCTTCACAGATGAGGAGCTCGATGCCCTGAAAAGGGAGGACATCGAGAGTATCATTCCGCTCTTTGCCACGGTGCGGGATGAGACCATTACAAATCTTGCCGGTCTTGTCATGCGCAATCTCACGCGCTTTGTCACCAGCAATTTCTATTTTGGCAGAATGAAAAAAGCCAGCGATTACGCGTACAGCATGCTGGCAGGCCAAAAATCGGTCGGCGATTACGACATCTTCCTCGGCTTTGGCGCCACCGACGAGCTCGCCGGCATCATCAAGCTCGCCGAAAACTATGCAGACACTGTCGCTGTCACTAGCAGTGACGAGGTTTATGACGCCGTCTGCGAGTTTGCCAACCTGAACAACGGCCTCTTTGACTCCGTGCTCAGCGATGATGATGTTTTTATCGAGATGATTCCGCCAGAAGTCTATCTGAACCAGCAGCTGTTCGGAAATGCTTACTACATGCCAGTCTACATCGACGGCGCACAGTTTGACCTGATTATCTCGACGGATGCAGCCTTTGTTCCGGGAGACAAGCCCCACGAGCTGAACCTGAAAAAGACGGATTTTGACACCAGCACCACCGGGTCGCTGCCCACTGTGCTTGTCGTCGACGATTCTTCGCTCATTCGCAAGGTTCTGATTAAACTGCTCAACGAGAATGGCTATCACGTTGTAGGCGAGGCCACAAACGGTCTCGAAGGGGTTGAACTGTACAAGGAACTGCATCCCGACATCGTGACGCTGGACATCACCATGCCTGTGATGGACGGTGTGACAGCACTCAAACAAATCAAAGAGTATGATCCTGACGCAATGGTTGCCATGATTTCTGCAGCCGGTCAGAAGGACAAGCTCATGGACGCACTGCGCGAAGGCGCCGAACTGTTCTTTACCAAACCATTTAACGCACAGGAGGTCGTTTCAAGTCTGCGCAGTTCTGAATATTGACATTTCTTAACACAATTATTGATGTAAATAAAAATTCCCCTGAATGCACAGCCTAGCTGTGTACTTTCAGAGGAATTTTTCTCTATGTATCTTTTTTAATGCATCTTTTTTATTGTATCAGTGTTTTTATAAGTTGAAGTTTGCCACATCATCCAACAGTTTCTGCCACGCATCCTCGTGTTTCACATAGTAAATCGGGCAGAGCTTGCCACCGCAGTCATAGTGGCGCAGGATATCCTCGGGTTCCAGATCATATTTGTCTATCAGCCATGCAAGCATCTCAATCAGGGAATCGTAGGTTTCCTGCGTAAATGCGCCGTCTTTATCCAGATAACAGCACTCTATCGAGATGGAGTCGCCATTTCTCTCCACCACGGCGTAAGCTTCCTCATGCAGCGGAATGCACTGTATAATCTCCCCTTCATAGCCGATGATAAAATGTGCGCTCGCCGCGCGTTCATGCGTCTGTCCAAGGTTCTCAAAGTAACTGCGGTTCTGCGCTGCAGATGTCCCTGGATTTGCCGTGTAGTGAACAAAGATATTATTGACCTGGGCAAGTGTCGTGCCCGGGCGGTTGTACTCGCTTACCGTCAGAAAATTCTGCTCAATCTCCGGCCTTTTCTCCACAGTGACAGGGGCAGCTGTCTCTTCCTCCACAGCTGATTTCACAGTCGGCGTCTTCGCCTGCGAGGGTATTTCCCTCATGGCACTCCGGTAAAAACTTTTTGCCATGTACACGGTAACGATGCACATGACAGCGACCCACAACAGGGTAAAGTATTGATTCCCCCGGGAATGCCGCCCCGCTTTCTTTCGCTTTATGCTCTGTACTTTTGCATGTGTTCTCGGCGGCTGTGCAGCCAAAACAGTTCTCCGCTGTCTGTATGACGCCTCATATACACTGCGCTGTCTGACTCCCGGCATATCCATCTGTACTGTCCTGCTTCTCCCAGAACCCGTCCGCGGCGCTCTGGAGCTGATGGTCTGTATCTGTCGTGACGCCCCTCTTTGCGATGCTGGTCTGGAGTGCGCCATCCGTGTTGTTTCCGCCCTCCTTGTACGGTCGGGCCTTGCCATTTTGGCATATCGCGCATTGTCTGCCCGCGCATGTCCTGCACTGCCCATCCGATCTGTTCCTGCGCGCCTTGCGCCTGCTGTCCTGCTGTAATTGGTTGTGTTTCTCCTTCTGTGCCTATCGGACCTGGCATGTGATCTGGCGTTTCCTGGTGTGCTCACTACCTGCCACAATTCCAGCTCTCTGTTCTGCTGCTGTGCCTGATTCCCCATAAGTACTTCTCCTCACAATAACATATATCCTTCGTGCTGCCCGCATTCCCCTCTAACTCCCATCTGTCCGTCTCGCGGTCTTCGGATTTGTATGCTGCTTTCGCAGGCATACAAATCCGGATGGTGAAATTTTATATTTCACTATATATTAGACAATATAAATCCATAAAAAGTTGCACGATATAATATAAAATTATTATAAACTTTGTAAATTTGTCTTTGATTCCAGAAGTATTATAACACATCAAGTTCTAAAAAATCTCTAAAATATGCACGACTTACCTGTTCTGTACAATAAAATTGTCAGCAAGCAGCCATCTGCCGCTCCAAAAGCGCCAGACAAAGATAACTGCCCGCACTGTCCAGTCTGCGAACATGCCAATCCACACCGCCATCGGTCCAAAATTCCAGACTCTGACCAGATAGATACACAGTGCCACCCTGCAGCACCACATGGTTATCGTAGATACAATCATTGAGAACCGGACATCCCCCGCCGCCCGCAGTCCATACGATATGACAAAGGAGCCCGTCCACGCAAGCGGCTTTACAATTGTGATCGCCACAACCATCTCAAAACACATCGCTGCCGCCCCTGCCTCCATACCGGCAAGCCATGTCACAGGTTTCGTGATAGCAAGCACCACCAGACAGGAGACCAGGATTCCTGCCCACGCGATGCCTGTCAGCTTCACAATGTAGTACTTTGCCTCCTCCCGCCTGCCTGCACCGATGCACTGCCCGACCACCGTCATCAGACCGATGCCGACACCGACGCCGAACACGCCGTTCAGACTCTCGAGAATATTGGTCATAGCCTGCGCCGCGATCGCCACCGTTCCCATTGTCGAGACTGTCGACTGAATCGCAAGCTTGCCAAACTGAAACATGCCATTCTCTATCCCTGACGGAATGCCGATTGCCATAATTTTCCAGATCAGAGGCATATCCGGCCGAATCCTGAGATAGTCCGTCACCACAATCACCTGCCGCGGCTTTCTGAGGCAGTAAAAGATGACAACCATAGAAAAAACACGTGATATCAATGTGGCAAGCGCCGCCCCTGCCACACTCCATCCAAACACATAGATGAACACTGCGTTCCCCGCAACATTCAGCACATTGGAGATCACGGACACCTTCATCGGAAATCTGGAATTCCCTCCAGCCCGGAACAGTGCCGCCCCCACACTGAACAGCGCCAGAAACGGGTACGAGATGACTGTGATGAGAAAGTACACAAGGCATCCCTTCATCACCGCATCTTCCACCTCGCCGAAAATAACGCGCAGCATTCGCTCTCTGCCAGCCAGGCAGGCCAGCATAACGCCCATTGAAATAACCGTCACAGTGAGCACCACCTGCCGTGCCGCCCTGTTCGTCGCCCTTGCATCCCCATTGCCAAGATACTGTGAACATATGATTGCAGCTCCCGCCGCCATCGCCGAGAACACCTGAATCACCAGATTATTGAAGGAGTCCACCAGCGATACGGCAGATATGGCCTCACTCCCTACTGTCGACACCATCATTGTGTCAACCATTCCCATAAAAGAGTTGAGCAGCTGCTCCACAATTATAGGGACAAGCAGCAAACACAGCGCCCGATTGTCAAATAATATATTGTCCCAGTCTACCTTCTTTTTATCATATAGTTTCATCTGTCCGCCCTGATATCTACTGCCTTATCTCGTTGTGGCAATACTTCTTTTCCCCGCGTTCACATCACGCAAAACACCTGTTATTTCCAGAGGCGTCTCCACAAATACCGCTGCGCCGTGTTCCACCAGAAATTCCCTGTCCCGAAATCCCCACAGCACACTGATACACGGAAGTCCCGCATTTTGCGCTGTCGCCAGATCCACATCCGAATCCCCGATATAGACGGCTTCTTCCTTGGTTCTGCCAAGTTTCTCCAGCGCGAGAAGCACACTGTCCGGCGCCGGCTTTCTCCTCAGATCCGCGCGATCGCCAATCGCGACATCCACCTGGGGAAAATACCGGCTGTTCAAATCCTGCACTGCAGAATCAATCTTGTTGGACACAATGGCCATCGCAAAACCAGCGTCCTTTAATTCCTGCAGCAGCTCTGGTATCCCATCGTATGCCCTTGTCGCATCATTGCAATGCACGCCATAATATTCCCTGAAACATGCAAATGCCCGCTCAAATTCAGGATTTCCCTCTCCGCCCGGCACTGCGCGTATCATCAGATTGCGCACGCCGTTTCCCACAAACCGCCGCACCTCATCCAACGTGCGCTCGGGCAGGCCGCACGTTCTCAACGCATAGTTGGCGGCATTCTTCAAATCCTCCAAGGTATCCAAAAGCGTGCCGTCCAAGTCAAATATTACAGTTGTTATTTTTCTGTCTGACATTTTTCATACTCCCCATATCACATGAACTGTCTGTCCATTCTTCCAGTTTAGAAAGCATCAAATACAATATCGTCCGCTATTTATTTAATTCCGCATAGACATTGTTGTATGCTTCCAGATACGAAATCCCCCGCTCACGGCAGACTGCCAGGAGCGCCTCATACTCGGGATACACCCTGTCACCACACACCTTTACCTCCAGCATTCCATACGCGGTGTTGCGGGTCTGTTTTTCACGCCTCAATACGGTGCGCGCCATCTCTGCCCGCCGGATGCCGATCGTCGTCGTCTCCTGAAAGATAATCTGCTCCAGCTTCGGGATATCCCCCGCATCACAGATCACATTGAGCTGGTATGATGGTCTGTTCTTTTTCATAAATACAGGTGTATAGTACACATCCCTAGCCCCAGCCTCAAACAGCCGGTCCATCACATAGCCAAATGCCTCCCCCGGACAGTCGTCAATGTTTGATTCGAGCTTGTAGATAACATCCTGTGCCTTTGAACACTCCTCCACAATCATTGCCCGCAGAATGCTCGCCTTCTCGTAATTTCGTTTGCCTGCCCCAACGCCCTGCGCCACAACCGTGAACTTCCGCGGCAGATTCCCTGCGGTCCTGACTGCTGCGGCAATTGCCGCGCCCGTCGGCGTCACGAACTCACCCTGCTGCTCCATAAAGTGCATTGGCAGGCCGTGTGCCTGCACGATATTTGCCGTGGCAGGCACCGGCACTGGAAGAATCCCGTGCTGACAGCGCACGCTGCCATGCCCTTCGTACAGCTCCGATACGACAACATCTGTTATTTGATAGATGTCTTTCAGAGAATCCAGGCACACAGCTGCCGCCATAATATCCACGATCGAGTCGACTGCGCCCACCTCATGAAAGTGCACTTCGCTTATCGGCTTATTGTGCGCCTTCGACTCCGCGCGGGCAAGGATATCAAAGATATTCAGCGCCAGAGTCCTGGCGCCGTCCGTGAGCTTTGCCTGATTCAAAACAGCTGTTATTTCAGCCATACCTGTGTGATGGTGATGTCCCGCCTCTTTGTGATGATGACATTCTTCTTTGTGCGCAGATCCCTGCTCACCCTCATGAACATGAGAATGCGCATATTCATATTCATGAGAATGCGCATGTTCATGTCTCTCCTCATGTTCATGCTCATGTCCGTGAGAAT
>CAMWOK010000146.1 GCA_947175845.1 uncultured Lachnospiraceae bacterium
CCCCCCCCAGACCTACACACGGAGTATCGCCGGCAGCGCCAGATCGGCATACGTGCACTGTACAAGGCAGACGGCTCCATGATGTATGACGCGATCATTCCGGCGATGTTGTCAACACTGCCGGATATCCTGATCGGCATCGTCATCATTCTGGTGCTCTCGGCTTCCATGTCGACGCTCTCCTCGCTGGTGCTGACCTCGGCCTCGACGCTGACGCTCGACTTTATCAAGGGAACGATTGTGAAGGACATGGACGATAAAAAGCAGCTGTTCTACATACGCATTCTGATCGTATTTTTTATCGGGATCTCTGTCGTGCTTGCGCTCAATCCGCCGACTTTTATCGCACAGCTCATGGGTATTTCATGGGGGGCACTCGCGGGCGCATTTCTCGCACCGTTTTTGTATGGGCTGTACTGGAAAGGCGTCACCAGAGCCGGTGTCTGGGCAAGCTTTCTCTGCGGTGTCGGCATCACAGTGTCAAACATGTTTATTAAATTTATTGCCTCGCCGATCAACGCGGGCGCAGCTGCCATGATTACAGGGCTGATCGTCACTCCGGTCGTAAGCCTGCTCACCCCGAAAATCAACTCCGCGCTTGTGGACAAAATCTTTCAGTGTTATAACAACACTGCGAATGTGTCCAGCAAGGAGTACCTGAAGGAAGAGGATTAATATAATCCACACGAGATACCTGAATGTTTTGCGCAGAATATTTTCTGAGAGTGCTGCTTTAGAAAAACAGGCAAGCGAAACATAGGGTTATTTAATGCAGGTTATACCCACGATAAAAGGAACTGTTCGCTATAACTGAGCAGTTCCTTTTTTGCTTTCCCATCCGTTTTACAGTTTTTATTTTGTTGTCAGGTTCACGACGAGAATCGCCGCCCCAAGAACTGCGAGCACCACACCTGTCGCCCTGTTGAGCGTCACAGCGCTCGCCCTGTTCGCAAACTTTGCGGCGATCCGGGCCCACAGCAGCGTAGACAACACGCAGAAAACAAGACACCAGATATCCGGCATTCCACCGATTGCAAAGTGACTGACAGAACCTGTCAGCGCTGTAAAGGTCATTATAAACACGCTTGTCCCGACTGCCGTTTTCAGCTCATAGCCCAACACGCCTGTCAGTATAAGCAGCATCATCATTCCACCGCCTGCACCGATAAATCCACAGATAAAGCCAACTATGGAGCCACTGACAATCGACTGGACAAGCCGCTTCTTTGCATCGACTGCCGCCATGGACTCCTTCGTCGCCATGACCGGTTTTACTATAAACTTAATGCCGAGCAGCAATGTCATAAACACGGAGAAACTGCCCATTGTGGTATTGGGAACCATACTTGCTATCCAGCTGCCAAACAGTGTGAACAGCAGTACTGTGACCATCATGACAACTCCATTCTGGATGTCGAGGTTTTTATTTTTTCCAAAGGTGTATGCACTCACCGCACTCGCCAGCACATCGCTCGCAAGTGCAATACCGACCGCCTCATACGCCGGCATTCCCAGAAACGTAATCAGCATCGGACTGATGACCGCCGCTGCACTCATCCCCGCAAAACCAGTCCCAAGCCCGGCTCCGATTCCCGCGATAAAGCAGATAAACAATTTAAACATGGCGTTTCCTCCTTCAACTATAGAGAGCATTGTACTATCCCTGCCGCCATCTGAAAAGACCGCCGGTGTACGCCGAGCGGTCTTTTCGTGTATATCAGTTTGGTTAGAGTGATACCGTAAATCAATGTAAACTGCTAATTCATGCAATGTTACTGCAGGAGGGAAAGTACTCCCTGATTTGCCTGATTCGCCTGTGCCAGGATGGACTGGCCAGCCTGCATAAGCACCTGCGTGTTTGCATAGGAAACCATCTCCTCTGCCATATCTGTATCACGGATGTTAGCCTCAGCTGCTGTCGTGTTCTCAATGATATTGTCGAGGTTGTTGATCGTGTGATCCAGTCTGTTCTGAGCAGCACCGAGAAGGGATCTCTGTGTGGACACGATTCTCAATGCATCTGTGACAGCGTCAAGCGCGTATGTCGCACCGTTTCCGGTCTTATCCTTAACATTCAGTCCCTGAAGCCCCAGCCCCTTTGTCGTGATGGTACGGATATCGATCGTAACCTTGTTGGTAAGGTCTGCGTCTGCACCGACATGAAGGTTAAATGCCAGCGGGGAGTCAATCTCCACCTTGCCGTGTGTGATCTCGAACGTGCCGTCATGGTTGTTCTTTACTGTTGACTGCATTCCTGCGTCTGCACCGATGTCAGATGCTTTCTTAATCTCCTCCGCCATCATGTCATATGCTCTGTTGAGGGAGATATCCTTGGAGGATGTCGCTGCTGTTGGAATTGTATAATAATTTGCACCATCCACCTCAATCCATTGTCCCTCTTTAATAAGCGCTGCAATATCATCCGCTGTCATATCTGATGGACTTGCTCCGACAGCAGGCGTTGAAGGTCCTACTGTATATTCCTTACCTGTAGCATCGTTTGAATTCTTATGGATTTTTATGGTTACTCCATCAGCCTGAGCTTTAATTACTTTCTGAAGTGCCTCTACAGTTACAATACCTGTACTTTTTGCATCTTCAGTATTTTGAATGGAATCTGTTTCTCCTGTTTCTTTCTTAGTATATATGTCCCCCGCTTTAGGTACATATGCAGTATCGTAAATATCGCTTCCTACCGTCTTGTAAAATCCACTTGCATCATGAGGTACTCCTGATAGATACTTATTCTTAGTCACATCAACATATGTGTATTCTACGCCAGACTCATCCACAATGGTATCACCTGCGGCCCATGTAGCTGCTGCAGCCGTAACACCTGCATCTGCTCCCTCAAACGCAACACCATTTTTGCCGACAAGTGTCTTGGATTTTCCTTCTGGAGTTGTATACACAGCACCTTCTGTAATCGTTACTTTAAGTTTCGTTCCAGACGAATCCAAAACATTAATACCTGCTGCAGCACTGACATCACCTTGATCCCCGTCTATCGTATATGTAACGCCATTCTGAGTAATCTTATCGCCATCCTTAACTGCAAATCCATCCATCGACGCATAATCTGTCGTCCTGGTAGGACCTGCAATATTGTATTCTTCGCTGCCGATCTTAACTGTATCGCCAACCTTCAACGGATCTGCCACAAACTTGGATTTGCCAACGCCTGCCTCTGTGAGTGTGCCCTTAAGTCCCGCGTCATGCGCTTCGAGTGTCTGCACCTCGGTCTGGCCATTGCCATTCAGGAGGTATATCTCATTGAATTTGGTTGTCTGTGCGATTCTGTCAATCTCTGTCTCGAGCTGTTCGATCTCGTCCTGGATATATCCGCGGTCAGACTCAGAGTTTGTTCCGTTTGCAGCCTGCACACACAACTCGTTCATTCTCTGGAGCATATCATGTACTTCTGCAAGTGCGCCCTCTGCGGTCTGTACTGCGCTGACGCCATCCTCAGCGTTTGCGGATGCCTTTGTCAGTCCACGAACCTGCTTTCTCATCTTCTCGGAGATCGCAAGTCCTGCCGCGTCATCTGCTGCACGGTTGATCTTGTAACCGCTGGAAAGTTTCTCTGTCGAGCCGGATGCTGACTTCGTTGTGATGCCAAGCATTCTGTTTGCATTCATTGCCTGGAGATTGTGTTTTACTACCATATCTTTTTTCCTCCTTCATTTAAGCCCGGGACTTCCCTTTCTCCAAGCAGCTTTGTGAAACTGAATTATATGTTGTGCGCCTGGAACCGTATCTATGTTCCCTCAGTATACTCCCCTGTATGCACACTTAAATTATATTAATTTTTTATTATTTTAATTGTAAATCCGTTTACAGTATATATATCGGACGAATTTTCTGAAAATTTATAGATTGACATATCTTTTTTCGATAATTTATTGAAATAACTTATTGCGATAAACAATTCCCATAATCTGTTTACATGCCGGCACAGAAACCCTGCACGCAAAAAGCCGGTTCTGTCAGCGAACCGGCTTTGATATTACTGCTAATCTAAAAGATTTGAAACAACTGCTGTCGTCTGGTTTGCCTGAGCAAGCATCGAATCGTCTGCATTCTCCAAGATGCGGCGGTTTGCCTCCCGAATCATCTCATCCGCCTTTGTCACATCTGCCGCTGCGCTTGCCGCTGCATTGATGTTCTCAAGAACAGAATCTGAGATATCGCCGGCCTTTGCCTGAATCTGAAGGGATGCTGCGTCGGAAGAAATCTCTGTCATCTTCTGTCCTGTCGCCAGCCTGTTTTCTTTTGCCGCTATCTTTGCAGCGTACGCTTCACTTGCGTCCTTTGTCCTCTTGATGGCACCATACGTCAGATTGCTCTTAATTTCCATACTTATACCTCCTTGTGAAAAATACTATTCCTTTATATTCATCTTGATGACATGATATATATTATGTCACCCTCTTGACAGTTTCTATTGTAACCGAATTGTCAGACTATGTCAACTAATTATTTCAAATTTTATGTAAATTTATTTGTATTCAGACAATTCTGCATATTTTCTCTGTTTTGACAAAGTAATTCTGTCAGCTTCAATAAAAGGGAGCCTATGCCTCCGCATAAACTCCCTTTTTCATTTCATTATCTATTCAGCAAAAATTAAGCGATCAATGAAAGCACTCCCTGATTGCTCTGATTCATCTGTGCAAGCATTGCCTGACCTGCCTGCTGGAGAATGTTGGCGTTGGAATATGCTACCATCTCTTTTGCCATATCCGTGTCGCGAATCTGGCTCTCGGCCGCAGTCGTATTCTCCACAATATTATCGAGATTGTCGATTGTGTGCTCGAGACGGTTCTGACATGCGCCCAGCTCAGAGCGCTGTTCCGATACCCGCGCAAGCGCGAGTGCCACACGCTCTATGGAAAGTGTCGCAAGATCCTCTGTGCTGACATCCACCTGGTCGACTCCGATGCTCGCAGCGTCCATGGCATCAATGTAGACATGAATCTTATTGTTCATATCCGCGTCCGTCCCTGCATGAATCGCCGCGCCAAAACCTGTGATACGCCTGTTCGCCGCGTTCTGAAGCGGGCCGTCATTGTAGGAGCCTTTGCCGTTTGTGGCAGTGCCACCCGCAAAGACATCATAGCCTGCAGGATATTTGTTCTCAACAGTATCGTTGACTATATCCAGCTTAAATAAGGTCGCCGGCGTGCCTGTCGTAATCGGATTATCCTGTAAGATGTCATTCACTGTCGTAAAATTCCCAACTGCTCCACCCGATCCATTTCCCACAAATGCAGTCAAATCCTTCACAAATTTGATGGCGTCTGCATCTTTTGCAAACTTGCTTTCAAAATCGGTGATGGATGTCCTGCCTGTCAGACGTATAATGATATCCTGAAGACTGTCACCTCTGACCAAATCTCCAAGAACTGTGGCAAGCCCCTTTTTCATGGAAGCCGCATCCATATTTTTTCCGCCTGCAAGATATCCGAGATACATGCTTGCAAGGTATCCTGTTCCATAGTTGGAAGCATCTGCGCTCCCGCCGAGCGCATTTACCTGCAGCGCTGTGCTGATCTGGCTGTCACTTGTCGAAGTGTTGATTCCAAGACCGCCGTTCACCCAGTCATTTCCGTTATAATATCCACCGGCCGCAGTCTGTGCCATTCCTTCGATAAACCACTTGGGAAAGCGATCATCCGCATGAACGCCGTCCACTGTACCTGTCATGCCATTCGTGAGCGCCTCATCCATGAATGCATGCATCATTTCATGCACGATTGTGACTTCAAGCTCTTCTCTGGCACCCGGTTTCAGGTTTCCACTTGCGTCATACAATGCATCTACGTTAACTGCCAGCTGGTACTGCAGGGTATCTGGAACTACACTTCCATCTGCATATGAATAATGTCCAAGCCTGACGTATGCAAGTGTCTGTGGTCCCAGACCCGGATCCGTATTTCCGCCAAGCTTCAAGCCGATTCCGATACTGGAATTATTCAGAAAATCAAATGCAGGCGAAAATGCACCTATAATTTCCTTAACCGCATTGGGCACAATCTGCTGCTGCAGCTGTGTTTTTAATGCATTGTACTTTGGATCCGTGCTTGTGGCGCTTCCTGCGGGCTTCTGTGTTGTACTGACTGCGTCATCTTGGATATAGATAATCTTGAGCCCGTCCGTCCCCGCGATATCCGCTGCAGTTACCTCCTGCCCAGCGTTTGCACCGCTCAGCGCTGTCAATTTTACCTTTGCTTTTTCCTTATCTTCCTCGTACTTTTTCCTGATTGCCTCAAACTTCCGGTCATTGATCGCCTGGTTGTAGGCACCTCTGCCGCCTTTTGAGAGACTTCCATTCAAAAGATATGTCTCGTTGAACTTCGTCGTCTCAGCCACTCTGTCAATCTCCGTGATGAGCTGTGATATCTCATCCTGGATATTCTGTCTGTCAGAAGCAGCATTTGTCCCGTTCGCCGCCTGCACGCAGAGTTCATTCATACGCTGAAGCATATCCTGAACTTCGCTGAGTGCGCCGTCTGCAATCTGCACCATCGAGATGCCGTCTTCCGAATTCTCTGTCGCCTTTGTCAGTCCTCTGACCTGCCGCCTCATCTTCTCAGATATCGCCAGACCTGCTGCATCATCAGCAGCCCGGTTGATCCGATATCCGCTGGAGAGTTTCTCCGCTTTCCTTGATACTGTACCGCTTACTATAGATAATTGTCTCTGGCTGTTCATAGCCTTAAGATTGTGTGCTACTACCATAAATTTGTCCCCCTGATTTCCATATCGTTAGGTGCCGCGTTAACCTCTTCCTTGAAGCGACATATCTCAATTCCTGCCAGGCCTCACCTCCTTAAAAACCTCATTATACACAACAGCTGCCGTGTCAGCTGTTCACTAAACGTTTTTTCTCCTCGACGCACTGTTCATACTTCTCCCTGAAAATATCTGCCATCGCGTCGTTTCCCATCGCCTTATAAATATCCATAATGCGCTGATAACACGCTATCAGGCCCTCTCCGATGGTCGGTGCATCCTTCATCGTTGTCACCTTGATATACAGCATCAGAGCCTTGATTGTCTGGCCGTTGTCCATGAGAATATTGGCGTATGTATAAGTATACTTTGCCGTGTGATACACGCCGCTATATTCTTCCAGAAGCGCAAGTGCATCGGACTGCCTCCGCTTTTCACAGTACGCCTTTGCAAGCGACATGATCAGTTCCGGGACATAGAGCTTCTCCGTGCTGTCAAGCAGGCGCATCCCCGTCTCATAACAGGCAATCGCAGCGTCAATGTCACCCAGCACAAAATGGGACTGCCCCATCTGAAAATGATTGTAAGCGTTCCCCGGATCTCGCTGCAGCG
>CAMWOK010000147.1 GCA_947175845.1 uncultured Lachnospiraceae bacterium
GCCCTGCACCACGATATTTTTGCCGAGCTAAGATGCGTCGGAAAACTTGATCACCTTGAACAGGGCATTTTTGATCACCGAGTAGGCGAGACCAGCGGAGATATCGGACACTTCGGCGCCCTCTTTCTGTGCCTGCTTAACCTTTGAATTCATAAACACAGTGCAGCGTGTTCCCAGGTCAATCGGATGCTTGGCAAAAAGTGCTGCCTGCGCAAAATCCTGCACACTGTAATTCAGCGATTTTGCAAAGGTCTCGATAAAGGAACCGCAGCCAGAGGAGCAGGCTTCGTTTAACTGCACGGAATCGACCGTCTGATTTTTGATCTTAATGCATTTCATATCCTGTCCGCCGATATCGATAATGCAGTCCACATCAGGATTAAAAAATGCGGCAGCGTAGTAATGGGCGACCGTTTCGACTTCGCCCTCGTCAAGCATAAATGCGGCTTTGAACAGAGCTTCCCCGTAACCGGTAGAGCAGGAGCGCACGATTTGCGCGTCCTCGGGGAGCAGCTGGTAGATCTCCTGGATAGAAGCGATGGCTGTGTTCAGAGGACTTCCGTTATTGCTGCTGTAGAAAGAATAGAGCAGTGTGCCATCCTCGGCGACCACCGCAATTTTTGTCGTGGTGGAGCCGGCATCGATCCCCAGGAAACACTTTCCGTGATAGTTCTCAATTTTGGCATTCTTCACGTGATGCGAGCCATGTCTTGACCGGAACTGTTCGTACTCCCGTTCATCAGCAAACAGCGGTTCCATGCGCGCAACCTCAAATTCCATTTTGATGTCGGAAGAGAGCTTTTCGACCATCTCAGACATGGAGAACTGTATTTCTGTCCTGGCGTTGAGGGCAGAGCCTATCGCGGCAAACAGGTGGGAATTGGCAGTGTCGATAATGTGCTCGTCATCGAGCTTCAGGGTGCGGATAAACGCTGTCCTGAGCTCCGAGAGAAAATGCAGCGGGCCCCCCAGAAAAGCAACGTGGCCGCGGATTGGTTTTCCGCAGGCGAGTCCGCTGATTGTCTGGTTGACAACCGCCTGAAAAATGGATGCGGACAAATCTTCCTTGGTCGCGCCCTCGTTAATCAGCGGCTGAATGTCCGTCTTGGCAAACACGCCGCAGCGCGCTGCGATTGTGTACAGAGACTGATAATTTTTGGCGTACTCGTTCAATCCTGATGCATCCGTCTGGATCAGGGAAGCCATCTGGTCGATGAAAGATCCCGTGCCTCCGGCGCAGATCCCGTTCATGCGCTGTTCCACATTTCCGCCCTCGAAATAGATGATCTTGGCATCCTCGCCGCCAAGTTCGATCGCCACGTCCGTCTTGGGTGCAAGCTCCTGAAGCGAGGTGGACACCGCGATCACCTCCTGGACAAACGGCACGCCCAGATGGTTTGCGAGCGTCAGCCCGCCGGAGCCTGTGATCATCGGATGAAGCGTCAGATTGCCGAGCTTTGCATATGCATCCTGCAAAAGGGTTGAAAGTGTCTCCCGGATATTTGCATAGTGTCTCTGATAATCTGAAAAAAGCAGCCTGTGGCGGGCATCCAGGATAGCGACTTTCACTGTGGTAGAGCCGATATCGATGCCCAGTGTATAGAATTCCTTACTTTTACTCATGTATATAACCATGCCTTTCTATGTAAACAAGATTTGAAAATTATTTCTCTCGACATTTGAAATATATCTTTGATATTATACGACAGTGTTCTCCAAAACGCAACAAAACAGTTGATTAAAAGTTCGTGAAAAGTTTATACTTTTTATGGAAAATTTTATCAAAAATCTTTCGGGGCAGTTCCAAATTGTTATATATGTATGAAAAACAGGCAGAAATCATACTATAAATCTTAAAAAAATATAATATTTCAGCTGGATAAAATTAGATTGGTTTACATTTTTTGTAGTGAATGGTATACTAGTACAACGAATATTAAGTAACTGTCACCTTGACTTGCCTGATTGTTCAGCTACGGCGTTGTCGTCAATCGCCGTAGCCACCGCTACGACTCTTTCCTCCGCCTTGCATCTGAAACAATCATTCTGCGTCAATGTACCAGAAACTTAATTTTCATTGTACTAGAGCGTATCTGAGAACAAGTTGAGAACAAGTCTATAATTTTTGAAAGGCAGGAGTGTAGAATATGAATTTTCTGAATAAAATGGAGCGGAAGCTGGGGAAGTATGCGATACCAAATCTTTCGCTATACCTGATAATGGGGTATGTGCTCGGATATATACTGATGTTTATCAATCCGGCGATGGTGGATTTCCTCACGCTGAATCCATATTTGATACTGCGTGGACAGATCTGGCGACTTGTCAC
Organism: uncultured Lachnospiraceae bacterium; assembly: GCA_947175845.1. Taxonomy (GTDB): domain Bacteria; phylum Bacillota; class Clostridia; order Lachnospirales; family Lachnospiraceae; genus COE1. The sequence goes on from CAMWOK010000147.1 coordinate 2,330, forward strand.
GTGGATCATCGTGCCGCCGTCAGAGTTTGACCTGTTCACGATCATCATGCTGATGTTCTACTATTCTGTGGGGACGAACCTGGAGCGGACATGGGGTACATTTTACTACAATGTGTATCTGTTTATGGGAATGTTTTTTACGCTCATCGGCAGTTTTCTGATTATGGCGGTCAGTTATGTGCCTGCGTTTTACTCGAACGAGGTGCGAATGGCATACGGAGAGGCGGCATACTTCCTGCTTGTGGGGCGCAGTTTCAGCACATATTTTGTAAATATGTCTATATTCCTGGGATTTGCAGCGACGTTTCCGGAAGTGCAGGTTTTGCTCATGTTTATTATTCCTGTCAAAGTGAAGTGGATGGGAATTGCATATGCAGTGCTGTTGATCGTGCAGTTTTTGCAGAGCAATATCGTCGGAAAAATTGTCATCGGCGCGTCTCTTCTGAACTTTGTTGTATTTTTCCTGATGACCAGGAGCGGAGCCGGCATGCGCATGTCACCGCGCCAGGTGAAGCGGCGCCACGACTATAACAGGGAGGTGAAGCGCGCGAAGCCTGCCAGCGTCTCAAAGCACAAATGTGCGATCTGCGGTAAAAACAGCGAGGACAATCCAGAGGCAGAGTTTCGGTTCTGCTCGAAATGCAATGGGAATTATGAGTATTGCCAGGATCATCTCTTTACACATACACATGTTAAATAAGGAAGGGATAGAAACAGGATGGAATTTAATCAGACGAACTTTGCACGGGCGCTTGAGGAGTTAAAAGATACCGCGCGGATTCAGGAGAATATGCTGACAAGTGAGCAGATTGGCGAAGCTTTTGACCAGTGGAAGCTGGGTGAGGAGCAGGTGGCTTTGATTCATGAATATTTTCGGAAGAATCATATCGGAATTGATGAGCCGGCGGAGGTGGACGAAGAGCTGTCAGGTGATGATGTCAGTTTTCTGAAACTATATCTGGAGGAGTTAAAGGAACTTCCACCTGTCTCTGATGGCGAGCGGCGCGCAGTGATGATGTCCGCCCTTGCTGGGGACAGCGATGCGCAGGCAAAACTTGTGGAAATCTTTCTGCCCCAGGTGGTGGAGATCTCACGGCTCTATGCAGGCCAGGGCGCGCTGGTGGAGGACTTGATCGGAGAGGGAAATGTCGCTGCAGCGGCAGCAGTGACGATGCTCGAGTGCGTGGAAGGCATCGACGAGGTGGAAGGTTTTGTTGGAAAGATGATCATGGATGCCATGGAAGCGTTTGTCCGTGACACATCGGACAACAGCCAGGCGGGGGAAACTGTGCTGGACAGGGTCAATGACGTAAATGACAAGGCGAAGGAACTGTACGACAGTTTTCTGAGGAAAGTCACGGTGAAAGAGGTTGCAGACGAGCTTGGCATATCCGAGGAGGCGGTGCACGAGGCAGTCAGACTCTCGGCAGATCATATTGACTATATTGAAGCCGCAGGTGGAGATGAAGATGGACTTGCAGAATAATGATGATTTTAAATATGTGCTTCAGGACACGAACTGCGTCTATTTTGGCAGGGAGCTGACCTATGCCGAGATGATGGACAGGGACGATATTCCGTTTAAGTTCAAGGCAGTGATCAATGCTCATTTTATGCGGGATACAGATCTGGATACAAAAATGGCGGACCATATTATGCAGATTTCGGACAAGGAGTTTTCGTACAAAATCTTTGAGCAGTTAAAGCTGACAGTGCGCGTCTGCTACAAGACACAGAAAAAAGGATTTGGCGGAAAAACAAAGGAGAAATGGATTCACAGAGCCTGCTCCTTGAAACTGTTCTGCGGGGAGTATCGTAGCCAGGTCGACGAAGGCACTGTGATGATTGAGGATTTCTCGATCTCAAAACTTGCTCTGATGGCGCTGGGCGTCTGATATTTGTGGCCGCGCACACCTGGCTCAAATTGCATATGGACAAACCAAAATAAAAAATGTGTGCAGAAATGAGGAGAAGATGAAAAAAATTGAAGACTTGACAGCTTACGAGGTGATTGAGAAAAGGCAGATTGACGATATCGGATCGGAGAGCTGGCTTCTGCGTCACAAAAAGACAGGCGCAAGGATTGCGCTTTTGAGCAATGAGGATGAAAACAAAGTATTTTATATCGGTTTCCGCACACCGCCGACGGACTCCACAGGAGTACCGCATATCATAGAGCATACTGTACTCTGCGGCTCGAAGGATTTTCCGGTGAAAGATCCGTTTGTGGAGCTTGTGAAAGGCTCTCTGAATACCTTTTTAAACGCCATGACGTACAATGACAAGACCGTGTATCCGGTGGCAAGCTGCAATGACAAGGATTTTCAGAATCTGATGCATGTGTATCTCGACGCGGTATTTTATCCCAATATCTATAAGGAAAAGAAAATTTTCCAGCAGGAGGGATGGCACTATGAGATGGAGGATGCAAACAGTCCGCTTACGCTCAACGGGGTGGTGTACAACGAGATGAAAGGTGCATTCTCTTCCCCGGATGAAGTCAATGACAGGGAAGTGATCAATTCCCTGTTTCCCGATACGCCATATGGCGTGGAATCCGGCGGAGATCCCAAAGTGATCCCCACGCTTACCTACGAACAGTTTCTGGCATTTCACGGTAAATACTACCATCCGTCAAACAGTTATATCTATCTGTACGGCAACATGGATATGGCTGAAAAACTGGAGTGGATGGATGAAAACTATCTGAGCCGGTTTGACAGGATAGAAGTTGATTCCGCGCTGCGGCAGCAGCCGGCGTTTGAAAAGCCGGTGGAGGTATCCAAGGAATATCCGATCATGGAGGGCGAGTCGGCAAAGGATAATACGTATCTTTCGTACAATACAGTTGTGGGAACAAGCCTCGACAAGGAGCTGTATTATGCGATGGAGATCCTCGAGTACGCGCTGTGCTCGGCTTCTGCAGCGCCCCTCAAACTTGCCCTGATTCACAAAAATATCGGCACGGAAGTATACACTGTGTACAACAATGGCATCTATCAGCCGTATTTTTCCATCGTGGCAAAAAATGCGAATGTCTCTCAGAAGGCAGAATTTGTGGAGACGATCGAGAGTGAACTTGCGCGCATTGTCAAGGAGGGGATTGACAAGAAGTCGCTGCTTGCGGGGCTGAATTACTATGAGTTCCGCTACAGGGAGGCGGACTTTGGCTCTTATCCGAAAGGGCTTATGTATGGTCTGCAGATGTTTGACTCGTGGCTTTACGACGACAAGATGCCGTTTGATTTGATCGAGGCTATTGATATCTTTAAGGTTTTGAAGGAAAAGATCAACACGGATTACTATGAAAAGTTGATTGAGAAATATCTGATTCACAACCAGCACAAGTCGGTTCTTGTGGTGGCGCCCAAGGAAGGACTGACTGCGAAGGAGGAGCGGGAACTTGCGGACAGGCTCGCCGCATACAAGGCGGAGCTCACCGAGGCTGAGATTGCGCAGATTGTGGAGGACACAAAGGCTCTGCGGGAATACCAGGAGATGGAGGACGCGCCGGAAAATATAGCGAAGATTCCGATGCTCAGGCGCGAGGACATGAAGCGGGAGGCGGAAGACTTTGTGAACGAGCTTCGCAGTATCGGAGATACCAAAGTGCTGTTTCATGATATTCAGACAAACGGAATTGGCTATATCAGACTGATTTTTGATGCTGCCAACATTCCGGCGGAGCTGTTTTCTTATGTGGGAATCCTGAAAAATGTGCTTGGTTACGTCGACACTGAAACGTACAGTTACGGGGAGCTCTGCAATGAGGTTAACATCCATACCGGTGACATTGTGAGCAGTGTAAACACGTATGTCAATGCGAAGAAGCTGGATGAATACAAACTTACATTCGAGATGAAGACAAAGGCGATGTACGATGAACTGCCCGCAGCGTTTGCGCTGATGACCGAGGTTATGACGGCCTCAAAGTTTGATGACACGGATCGGATACTTGAGATTCTTGAGGAGCTGCGTTCAATCATGCAGGGTAACATGACTTCTGCCGGACACACGTTTGCGGCAGTTCGCGCGATGGCGTATTTCAGTGAGACCGCGGCAGTGTCCGAGCTGGTAAATGGTCTGCCGTGTTACCGTATGCTGGAAAAACTCACAGACAATTTTGAGGAAAACAAGGCAGAGCTGATCAATAAGCTCACAGAGCTGATCAAATGCATTTTCAGACCGGAAAACCTCATGGTGGATATCACCGCGACGGAGGAAGGATTTGAGCGGATCAAGGAGCTCGTGGCGCCGATGAAAGCTAAGCTTTTTACAGAGCCTGTCAGGAAGGAGCGCTTTGCAGTCCCGACGGTGAAAAAAAACGAGGGCTTTTCCACATCAGCACAGATTCAGTATGTGTGCAGAGCCGGAAATTACATGACAGGGACAGACTATGTATACACGGGCGCTCTGCGTGTGCTGCGCGTGATGCTGCGGTATGACTATTTGTGGATCAATGTGCGCGTAAAGGGTGGGGCATATGGCATCATGTGTAACTTTGGCAAGACAGGTGACAGCTATCTTGTATCCTACAGAGATCCCAATCTTCGGAAAACCGTTGATGTTTACGAGAAAACAAGTGCGTATCTGAGGAACTTTGATGCCGATGAACAGATTATGACCAAGTATATCATCGGGGCAGTCAGCGATCTGGATGTTCCTATGACGCCTTCTGTCAAGGGCAGCCGCTCGTCGAGCGCATATCTGACAAACCTTGACTTTGCGGAGGTGCAAAGAGAGCGGGACGAGGTGCTCGCGTGCAGTCAGGAGGATATCCGGGCACTGGCAGGATATCTGGACGCGGTCATGGCTCAGGATGCAATATGTGTGGTTGGAAACGGACAATCCATCGAGGAGAATAAGGAAATGTTTATGAAGGTGGAGAATCTATTTCACTGAGTTCAATTGCGAAAAGCATGGAGGAGATTTATGAACGAAACGCACAAGGCGGGCTTTGCAGCGCTGATCGGCAGACCTAATGTGGGA
>CAMWOK010000148.1 GCA_947175845.1 uncultured Lachnospiraceae bacterium
GGGCAACGTGCTCGCCTATGTGTCGGTGGGCGACAGGCCGCGTGACATTGAGCGTCTTGTGAGTGCGTTTGCGGAGATCCGGCGTCTGTACAAGCGGGACACAGGCACTCTGATGACAGCTGAATACATAAGCCCGCGCGTCCTCTGTTCGCCGCAGGATGCATTCTACAGTGACAAGCAGGCGCTTCCGCTCAGACAGTGCGAGAATGCGGTATGTGCGGAGTTTGTGATGTGCTATCCGCCAGGGATTCCGATCCTCGCGCCGGGGGAACTGATCACCAGAGACATTCTTGACTACATTGTCTACGCAAAGGAAAAGGGCTGCTCCATGACAGGCCCTGCAGATATGGAGATTGAACAGTTAAATGTGTTGAAGGGGATGCGGCCCGCGGCGTGTGGCTGAGGGAAGAAATGGCAGTCGATGAAGGGCAAAAAAGGCAGGTAGAGACATGGAATTATGGTTTACTGAAAAACATACGGAGCATGTAAAGTTTTCAATCCTGGCAGACAGACAGCTCTATTCGTCACAGTCGGATTTTCAGCGGATTGACATTTTTTCATCCGTCGAGTTTGGCAGGTTTTTGACGTTGGACGGGTACATGATGCTGACGGAGAAGGATGAATTTATCTATCATGAAATGATGGTGCATGTGCCGATGGCAGTGCATCCGTCCGTGCAGCGCGTGCTGGTGATTGGCGGCGGGGACGGCGGTACAGCGCGCGAGCTGACACGGTATCATACGATAGAACAAATTGATGTGGTGGAGATAGACGAGGAGGTCGTGACAGCGTGCAGGCAGCATTTGCGGCAGACGGCATGCGGGTTTGATGACGAGCGGATTCATCTGTATTATGAAGACGGACTTAAGTATGTCCGCCGCTACGAGAATGTCTACGATCTGATTCTTGTGGATTCGACCGACCCTTTTGGGCCGGGAGAGGGGCTGTTTACCAAAGAGTTTTACGGAAATTGTTACAAGGCGCTCAGAGAGGACGGCATCATGGTGAATCAGCACGAGAGTCCATTTTATCCCAACGATGCCATGGCAATGCAGCGGGCACACAAGCGCATTGTGGATTCTTTCCCGATCAGCAAGGTCTATCAGGCGCACATTCCGACATACCCGTCAGGGCACTGGCTTTTTGGATTTGCCTCCAAGCGCTATCACCCGCTCACGGATCAGGATGCAGCCCGGTGGAAGGCGTTTGGCATTGAGACGAGGTATTACAATGAGCAGCTCCACAGAGGCGCTTTCGCGCTGCCAAATTATGTGGAGGAGATGCTCGAGAGGGTGGAGCGATGAACATAAACAACATGAATATCGAAACCTTTCTGGGGTGTGACAAGACCTTTGAGCAGGCCAGAATCGTGCTTTTTGGCGCGCCTTTTGACTCGACGACCTCGTATCGGCCGGGCGCGCGGTTTGCCAGCAGGATGATGCGCGCAGAATCGTATGGACTGGAGACGTACAGCCCCTATCAGGATCTGGACCTGGAGGATGCGGCGGTGTTTGACGGCGGGGATTTGGAGCTGTGTTTCGGGGATGCAAACAGGGCGCTGGACGACATCACAGCATATGCGCGCAGGATACTGGAAAACGGAAAGCTTCCGCTGATGATCGGCGGCGAGCATCTCGTCACGCTGGGAGCGGTGCGGGCGGTTGCAGAAAAGTATCCTGATGTACATGTGATCCATTTTGACGCACATGCAGATCTGCGCGATGACTACCTGGGAGCAAAGCTGTCCCACGCGACGGTTCTACGCCGGGTGTGGGATATTGTGGGCGATGGAAAAATATACCAGTTTGGAATCCGAAGCGGGGAGCGGGAAGAGTTTGAGTGGGGCAGACAGCATGTGACGACGCGCAGGTTTGATTTTGAGGGGCTTGAGAAGGTCGTGGAATCCCTGAGGGGTGTCCCTGTCTATTTTACATTGGATCTGGATGTGCTGGATCCTTCCTGCTTTCCGGGGACAGGGACGCCGGAGGCAGGCGGCGTGACGTTTGTGCAGCTGCTGGATGCGGTGATGAAAGTGGGCGGGCTTGACATTGTGGGGTGTGACATCAATGAGCTCTCGCCGATGCTGGACGCGAGCGGTGTGTCGACGGCAACCGCGCTCAAGGTACTGCGCGAACTGCTGCTCAGGCTGGAAGCGGGCGCGATCCGGTGCGCGTCACTGGCGGCGGCAGAGGGTATTGGGTGAGCACATGGATACAGCTGGGAAGGAATGTTGTCAGCGGATTTGCTATGGAGGGAAACGATATGGGAAGAGTATTGATTATTGGCTGTGGCGGCGTTGCCAGTGTGGCAATACAGAAGTGCTGTCAGAACAGTGCGGTTTTTGAGGAGATTATGATCGCCAGCCGCACGAAGGAAAAGTGTGATGCGCTGCGGGAGAAGCTTGAGGGCAGAACGGACACAAAGATTACGACAGCGCGGATAGATGCAGACGACAAGGACGCGGTGGCTGCGCTGATTCAGCAATACAAGCCGGATCTCGTCATGAACATAGCACTGCCATATCAGGATCTGACGATCATGGAGGCGTGCCTTGCGTGCGGGGTGAACTATATGGACACGGCAAACTATGAGCCGGAAGACACTTCCGATCCGGCGTGGAGGGCGGTCTACGACAGGCGGTGCAGGGAGGAGGGCTTCTCTGCGTACTTTGATTATTCCTGGCAGTGGGCGTACCGTAAAAAGTTTGAGGAGGCGGGGATCACGGCGCTGCTCGGCTCTGGTTTTGACCCCGGCGTCACGCAGGCATACTGCGCCTATGCCTTGAAACATGTGTTTGATGAGATTGAGACGATCGATATACTCGACTGCAACGGCGGAGATCACGGTTATGCGTTTGCGACAAACTTTAATCCTGAGATTAATCTGCGGGAGGTCTCGGCGCCAGGCAGTTATTGGGAGAATGGACACTGGGTCGAGGTTCCGGCAATGAGTATCAGGCGTACGTATGATTTTGACCAGGTTGGCAGAAAGGATATGTATCTGCTGCACCATGAGGAGATCGAATCGCTTGCAAAGAATATACCCGGCGTGAAACGCATCCGCTTTTTTATGACGTTTGGACAGAGTTATCTGGATCACATGCGGTGTCTTGAGGATGTCGGGATGCTCTCGACAACCCCCATTCTTTATGAGGGAAAGGAAATTGTGCCGATTCAGTTTCTCAAGGCGCTGCTGCCCGACCCTGCCAGCCTCGGACCGCGCACAAAGGGCAAGACGAACATCGGCTGTATCTTTACGGGAAAAAAGGACGGAAAGCAAAAGACATACTATCTCTATAATGTATGTGACCATCAGGCGTGTTACAAGGAGGTCGGCTCACAGGCGATTTCCTACACGACAGGCGTTCCGGCAATGATTGGCGCGATGATGCTTCTGACTGGAAAGTGGAACAAGCCCGGTGTCTACACGGTGGAGGAGTTTGACCCCGACCCTTACATGGAAGCACTAAACCGATGGGGACTGCCCTGGCAGGAGAGCGATAAGCCTGTGCTTGTGGAGTAGCGAAGGTGTTTGAGATGGTGTGGGCGCGTGCCCACAGCTGCTTTTGAGAGTGGAGAGGGAGTTTGGGAAGCGTTGGGAATCGAATATGAAAGAATCGATCATGTGCTGGGAGCGGTTCCGACTCCCTGTTACATTGTGAGCGAGGCTCTACTGGAGAACAATCTGAGACGGCTGCGGCAGGTTGCGGACCGTGCCGGCTGCAAAATCCTGCTGGCGCAGAAAGCTTTTTCCATGTATTTCTATTATCCGCTGATAGGGAAGTACCTGGATGGTGTGACGGCGAGCGGCCTGTATGAGGCGAGGCTTGGCTATGAGGAGCTGTGCCAGCACGAGATAATGGATATCAGCAAGGCGGCAAAGAGGTGCGAGAACCATGTGTTTTCACCGGCATATACAAAGGCGCAGATGGGGGAGCTGCTCGACATCTGTGACCATATCGTGTTCAACTCGTTTGCGCAGTGGGAGATGCACAAGGAGGCGGCGCTGCGCGCAGGAAAATCGTGCGGCATCCGCATCAATCCGGAGTGCTCTACACAGGATCACGCAATCTATGATCCGTGCGGACCAGGATCGCGTCTTGGCGTCACGCCAGATAAGTTTGCAGGAAATGCGCTGGAAGGGCTGGAAGGGCTTCATTTTCACTGCCTGTGTGAGCAGAATGCAGATGCGCTGATCACGACCATGAATGCCGTGGAGGAAAAGTTCGGGGCCAGTCTGTATCAGATGAGGTGGCTGAATATGGGCGGCGGCCATCATATCACGAGGGCTGATTACGATGTGGAGGGACTGATTGCCCTGATTCAGCGGATACAGGAGAAATACGGGCTGACTGTCTACCTTGAGCCTGGGGAGGCGGTTGCTCTAAATGCAGGGTTTCTGGTGACACAGGTGCTTGAAATAGTTGAAAACAGCGGGATTATGACGGCGATTGTGGATACTTCCGCTGCGTGCCATATGCCGGATGTGCTCGAGATGCCCTATCGTCCGCCGCTGTGCGGCAGCGGGGAGCTAGGAGAGAAAGCCTGTACGTACAGGCTGGGTGGTCCGACCTGCCTTGCGGGGGATGTCATCGGCGCGTATTCGTTTGACCGGGCGCTGCATGTGGGGGATCGGCTTGTATTTGGGGATATGGCGATCTATTCCATGGTGAAAAATAATACGTTCAACGGAATGCCGCTGCCCGCGATTATCGCGTTAGACCAAAATGGGGCATGGCAGGTGATAAAACAGTTTGGGTATGCCGATTTTAAGATGCGGCTGTGAGGCAATTGGGGTGCACGTCCGCTTCTGTGGATATGTTCTGCCATGTGCATCAAAAAACGCAGGCGAGATGTGATATCAGCCTGCGTTTTTTGTATGCGATTGTCTTTAATAGTCCATTGCTTTCTCTTCGTTGTTCAGCACGCGCAGTGCACCCTGCGCCAGTGCGAGCAGCTCGTCCTCGCCGGGATATACGGTGAAGGGGGCGATCCACTCTGCGTACTCTTTGAGGGCAGCGACAACATCTTCGCCGTAAGCGATACCGCCGGTCACGATGATCTGGTCAACTTTTCCGTTTAGGACACATGCCATGGAGCCGATGTCCTTGGACACCTGCAGCAGGAATGCTTTCTTGGCTTCGGCAGCTTTCTCGTCGCCCTCGTTGGCGCGCTTTGTGACTTCGCGCATATCGTTTGTCCCGAGGTAAGCGTTGAAACCGCCCTTGCCGACAATCTTGCCATACACTTCTTTTTCTGTATAGTTTCCGGAGAAGCACATCCGGATCAGGGCGCCGCTCGGCACTGCGCCGGCGCGCTCCGGTGAGAATGCACCGTCCCCGTCAAGCGCGTTGAACACGTCGACAACCTTGCCGTTCACATGGGCGCCGACAGAGACACCGCCGCCCATGTGGACCACGATCAGGCGCAGCGTGTCGTAGGGCTTTCCGATTTCCTTTGCGTATCTCTTGGCAACGGCCTTCTGGTTGAGCGCGTGGAATACGCTGGTGCGCGGAAGCTCCGGAACGCCGGAATACCGTGCAATCGGCATCAGTTCATCCACGACAACCGGGTCGACGATGAAGGAGGGAACGCCGACAGAATCTGCGATCTCCCGCGCAAGAATGCCGCCAAGGTTGGAGGCGTGCTGTCCCTGAACGCCCACCTTTAAGTCGGCGAGCAGGGCGTCTGTCACCGCGTATGTACCACCGGGGATTGGCTTGAGCATACCGCCGCGGCCAACGACAACATTGAGCGACTTGATATCGAAGTTTTTCTCTGCCAGCAGATCGGTGATGATCTTCTTGCGGAAATCCTTCTGGTCAACAATCGTGGCGTATTGGGAAATCTCCTCGGTGGAGTGCCTGAGCGTCTCCTCGAACAGCAGGGTCTCATCCTCAAAGACACCGATTTTGGTGGATGTGGAACCTGGATTAATTATCAAACTTTTGACTGCCATTTTAATTCCTCCTTATATTTTCCGCCTTGTTTTTATTTCGCGTTCTTCATGGATTCTGCGACAACTGCGGCGAGTGCGATAGAGTTCAGCTTTGCCTCAAAGCTGTCGGAGCGGGATGTCAGAATGACGGGTGCAGCTGTTCCGGTCAGGATATTGCCGTTTTTCACCTCGCAGAGGTGTGTGAGCACTTTGTACACAAGGTTGCCGGAATGGATGTCCGGGAAGAGAATGACATCCGCGTCGCCTGCAATCTTTCGGTCAGTGCCGCCCTTGTGTGCAGCGGCAGCGCTGTCGATCGCCATATCCATGGAGAGCGGTCCGTCGATCACGCAGCCTGTGATTTTGCCCTCGGCGTTCATTTTGCTGAGTTCATCGGCGTCGACGGTGCATGGCATCTTGGGATTGACAACCTCCACCGCAGCGACCGGCGCAACCTTCGGCTCGGCGATGCCGCACGCGTGGCACACTTCCACGGTGTTGTTGATGATGGCAGCCTTGTCCTCCAGTGTGGGATAGGTCATAAATGCGACGTCAGACAGGAACAGAAGGCGGTCGATCCCCTTGATTTCAAACACGCACACGTGGGAGAGCGCCTTGCCGGTGCGCAGGCCGACTTCCTTGTCCAGAACACTCTTGAGGAAATTCTTGGTGTCGATCAAGCCCTTCATGTACATGTCGGCCTTGCCGTCGTGCACCAGCTTCACCGCCGTGTGGGCAGCCTGCACATGGTCCGGCTCGTTGATGATCTCGAAGCCTGTCAGGTCCATGTCCATGCCGGCAGCTATCTCTCTGATCTTTGCCTCGTCACCGACAAGGATGGCGTCGGCAATTCCCTTTTCCTTTGCGGCCTTCACAGCCTCCAGCACCGGCTCGTCCTCCGCCACGGCGACGGCAACCGTCTTGCGGTCGCACTCGTAAACCTTTTGCAGTAAGTCCTTAAAACCTTTACTCATTTGAAACACCTCGTTATTCATAATAATTTTTTGTAAGTTATAATTAGAATGAAACAGCCCGCAGTATCTGCCGGACTCTCTGTTAAAATAATATCACTTTCAAAAACAGTGGTCAAGGTGATAAATCTGATTATCCATGCAAAATTCATGGCGCAGAAGGGGTGGGTAGGAGGAATTATTTCAGTCTGATTTTGGATGTATTGCTAAATTTCTTGCAAGGTCGTATAATAAAAGGGAACAGCTGCAGGCGCTCAAGGAGAACCGACAGGTATTGCTGCATCCGCGGGATACACTGTTTGCGCTTGCTGCGATCACAAGGGATAAACGGTATCT
>CAMWOK010000149.1 GCA_947175845.1 uncultured Lachnospiraceae bacterium
GTCAATTATGGAATTACGGCTGGACTTCTCGATGAGAACGACAGGATCTACACGACCAACACGCTTCTGGAACTGTTCGGGCTGGATGAGTATGACGAGCCTGCCAATCCGGAAGTGACAGGCAGCTTAGCGGCGTCTGATCTGGAAGGACTCCTGGGAGAGATGCTTGACTACGCGGCAGAGAACGGGCTGATTCCCGACGACAGCGTGGTGTACCGGGATTTGTTTGACACAAAGATTATGGGGCTGCTGGTCCCGCGCCCGTCGGAAGTGATCCGCAGGTTTCAGAAGCTCTATGAGGAGCAGGGGGCGAGAGCTGCGACGGACTGGTATTACACATTCAGCCAGAATACAGACTATATCCGGCGCTACCGCATCGCGCGCGACATGAAGTGGAAAGCGGACACTGAGTACGGGCAGATGGATATCACAATCAACCTGTCCAAGCCGGAGAAGGATCCCAAGGCGATTGCGGCGGCAAAAAACGCGCGGCAGAGCGGTTATCCAAAGTGCCAGCTCTGTATGGAAAATGAGGGATATGCGGGCAGGGTGAACCATCCTGCGCGGCAGAATCATCGGATTATCCCGGTCACGATACAGGGAAATAAATGGGGATTCCAGTACTCTCCATATGTGTACTACAATGAGCACTGCATCGTGTTTAACAGCCAGCACATTCCCATGAAGATCGAGCACGACACGTTTGTCAAACTCTTTCATTTCGTAGAGCAGTTCCCGCATTATTTTGTCGGTTCCAATGCGGATCTTCCGATCGTCGGCGGCTCGATCCTGAGCCATGACCATTTTCAGGGTGGAAACTATGAGTTTGCGATGGCGAAAGCGCCGGTTGAGAATCCGTTTACAATCCGTGGATTTGAGGATATCGAATCCGGTATTGTCCGTTGGCCGATGTCGGTGATCAGACTTTCGCACCAGGATTACAACAGACTCATCGAGCTTGCGGATGTGATTCTTGCAAAATGGCGCGGGTACACGGACGAGGCGGCATTTATCTTTGCGGAGACGGACGGGGAGCCGCACAACACGATCACGCCCATAGCCAGAAAGCGTGGGGATCGGTATGAGCTGGATCTGGTGCTGCGAAACAATATCACGACACAGGAACATCCGCTGGGAGTCTATCATCCGCACGCGGAGCTTCATCACATCAAGAAGGAAAATATAGGCTTGATCGAGGTGATGGGCCTTGCAGTGCTACCGTCGAGATTAAAGACAGAGCTGGAACAGCTTGCGGATGCGATCGTGGCAAAGGAGGACATACGCCGGAACGAAGTGCTCGAGAAACATGCGGACTGGGTGGATGCGTTCCTTCCAAACTGCGACGCTGTCACAAAAGACAACGTGATGGACATCCTCAAAAAAGAAGTCGGAATCGTGTTTGGCAAGGTGCTTGAACACGCGGGTGTGTACAAGCGGGACGCAGACGGCAAAGCAGCATTCCAGAGATTTATTGACAGTATATGAAATCGCTGTCCTTTGATTTTTGCGGGATTTAAAATGTTCATGTAAATTTCATTGAATTTATGCGTGTTATCTGCTACAATAGTCATTGGTTTGTACAGTGGCAGTATTATGTTAATCAGAAACGCACTGTGAAATGGAGTGAAAAAGATTATGTAGATTGGAGCCGCATATGAGTATTATAGAAAAAGTATTCGGTACACACAGCGACCGCGAGCTGAAAAGAATTGAACCCATTGTCAAGAAGATAGAAGGCTATCGGGATGCGATGGGACAGCTGACCGACGAGGAACTGCGGGGAAAGACAGCCGAGTTCAAGAGGCGGGTGGCGGAGGGCGCAAGCCTTGATGACATTCTCCCGGAGGCGTACGCAGTTGTTCGCGAGGGTGCAAAACGTGTGCTAAATCAGGAGCATTACAGGGTACAGCTGATCGGTGGCATAGTCCTTCACCAGGGGCGCATCGCGGAGATGCGAACCGGTGAGGGAAAGACGCAGACCGCCCTTCTTCCGGCGTATCTGAACGCGCTCGAAGGAAAGGGCGTGCACGTCGTCACAGTCAACGACTATCTGGCAAAACGAGACGCCGAGTGGATGGGGCAGGTACACGAGTTTCTGGGGCTGAAGGTCGGCGTTGTGCTAAATGACATGAAGCCTGACGAGAGGCGCGAGGCGTACAACTGTGACATCACCTACGTCACCAACAACGAGCTTGGTTTTGACTATCTGCGCGACAACATGGTTATCTACAAAGAGCAGCTCGTATTGCGGGACTTGCATTATGCCATCATCGACGAGGTGGACTCCGTGCTGATCGACGAGGCGCGGACGCCCTTGATTATATCCGGGCAGAGCAGTAAGTCCACAAAGCTCTACGAGGTGTGCGACATTCTTGCAAGGCAGATGAAGCGCGGCGAGGATGTTCCGGAAATGACCAAGATGGACTATGTCATGGGCACCGAGCAGGAGGAGACGGGCGACTTTATCGTCAACGAGAAGGACAAGGTCGTGAACCTCACGGCGGCGGGCGTGGAGCGCGTGGAGAAATTTTTCCAGATTGAGAACCTTGCAGACCCTGAAAATCTCGAGATACAGCACAATATCATACTGGCGCTTCGGGCGCACAATCTGATGTTCCGCGACCAGGACTACGTGGTGAAAGAAGACCAGGTGCTGATTGTGGACGAGTTTACGGGGCGTATCATGCCGGGCCGGCGCTACTCGGACGGCCTGCACCAGGCGATCGAGGCGAAGGAGCACGTCAAGGTAAAGCGCGAGAGCAAGACGCTCGCCACGATCACCTTCCAGAATTTCTTCAACAAATTTGACAAGAAATGCGGTATGACCGGTACGGCGCTCACCGAGGAGAAGGAGTTCCGCGACATCTACGGCATGGATGTCGTCGTTGTGCCGACCAATCGCCCGGTGGTGCGCATAGACAAACAGGACAGCGTCTACAAGACCAGGAAGGAAAAGCTCAAGGCGATTGTGGACACGGTCGAGCAGGCGCACGCAACAGGGCAGCCTGTGCTCGTGGGTACGATCACGATCGAGGCGAGCGAGGAGCTGAGCAAAATGTTCACCAGGCGCGGTATTCAGCACAAGGTGCTGAATGCCAAGTTCCACGAACTCGAGGCGGAGATTGTGGCGGACGCGGGGCAGCACGGCGCGGTTACGATCGCGACCAACATGGCGGGCCGCGGCACGGACATCAAGCTCGACGAGGAGGCGCGGGCAGCCGGCGGTCTGATGATTATCGGCACCGAGCGCCACGAGTCGAGACGTATCGACAACCAGCTGCGCGGACGTTCCGGCCGTCAGGGAGATCCTGGTATGTCCCGCTTTTATATCTCGCTCGAGGATGACCTCATGCGCCTGTTCGGCTCCGAGCGTCTGATCAATATGTTCAACACGTTAGGAATCCCGGAGGGGCAGGAGATTGAGCACAAGATGCTCACCAGCGCGATCGAGAATGCACAGAAGAAGATTGAGAACAACAACTTTGGCATCCGCAAGAACCTGCTCGAGTACGATCAGGTCATGAACGAGCAGCGCGAGATCATCTACGAGGAGCGCCGCCGCGTTCTCGACGGCGAGAGCATGCGGGATGCGATATACAAGATGCTCACCGATATCGTCGAGAGTTCTGTGGACACCGCGATAAACGACGATATGGAGCCTGAAGAGTGGGATTTGAAGGAACTCAATACCCTGCTGCTCCCGATTGTGCCGCTCCCACCGGTTGTGCTTGACCGCGTCGCCAAGAAGACGAAAAACGGTTTGAAGCACCAGCTCAAGGAGGAGGCAGTCAAGCTCTACGAGAGCAAGGAGGCGGAGTTTGCCGAGTCGGAGAATATCCGTGAGATTGAGCGCGTCATCCTGCTGCGGGTGATCGACCGCAAATGGATGGATCACATCGACGACATGGATCAGCTGCGCCAGGGTGTCGGCCTGCAGGCGTACGGCCAGCGCGACCCGCTTGTGGAGTACAAGATGAACGGCTATGAAATGTTTGACGCCATGACAGCCAACATCAAACAGGACACTGTGCGCATGCTGCTCCACGTCAAGGTCGAGCAGAAGGTTGAGCGCGAGGAAGTGGCGAAGGTGACCGGCACAAACAAGGACGAGACGCTGCAGAAGGGGCCGAAGATGCGCGCGGAGGCAAAGGTGTATCCAAACGATCCCTGCCCGTGCGGAAGCGGCAAGAAATACAAGCAGTGTTGTGGAAGAAAAGCATAAAAATGAGAAGGTGGTGAACGCAATGGTAGAACTCGACCAGATGAAACAGGAGTTACAGACCTACGAAAGTCCATTAGCGGAAGTGAGGGATTCACTTTGACCTCGCTGATAAGGAGAGGCGGATCGAAGAGTTAGAGCGCGAGATGGAGGCTCCCGGATTCTGGGATGACCCCGGCCGCTCGAACAGGCAGATGAAAGAGCTCAAGCAGCTCAAGGATACAGTTGACCAGTGCAATGGACTAAAGTCACAGTACGAGGATATCGAGACTCTGCTCGAGATGGGATACGAGGCACAGGATGCTGATATGATACCGGAGATTCGGGAGGAACTCGATCAGTTTATCGAGACGTTTGAGGCGCTCCGCATCAGCACCCTGCTGTCGGAGGAGTACGACAAGTGCAATGCAATCCTGAAGTTAAATGCAGGCGCAGGCGGCACGGAGAGCTGTGACTGGGCGGGAATGCTCTACCGCATGTACACAAGATGGGCGGAGCGAAAAGGTTTTTCCATCGAAGTGCTCGATTTTCTAGACGGGGACGAGGCGGGGATCAAGTCCGTCACCTTTCAGGTAAACGGCGAGAATGCCTACGGATATCTCAAGTCGGAGAAGGGCGTGCACAGGCTGGTGCGCATCTCTCCGTTTAACGCGCAGGGAAAGCGGCAGACATCCTTTGTGTCGCTCGACGTCATGCCCGATATCGAGGAAGATCTCGACGTGGAGATCAACGAGGATGACCTGCGCATAGACACGTACCGGAGCAGCGGCGCAGGCGGCCAGCACATCAACAAGACCTCCTCCGCCATCCGCATCACGCACATTCCGACCGGCACAGTCGTGCAGTGCCAGAATGAGCGCTCCCAGTTCCAGAACAAGGACAAGGCGATGCAGATGTTAAAGGCAAAGCTCTACCTGCTCAAGCAGGAGGAGAACGCGGAAAAACTTTCCGGCATACGCGGCGAGGTAAAAGAGATCGGCTGGGGAAACCAGATACGCTCCTACGTCATGCAGCCCTACACCATGGTCAAAGACCACAGGACGAACTTTGAGTCGGGCAATGTGGATGCAGTCATGGACGGCGCACTCGACGGCTTTATCAATGCGTACCTGAAATGGAAGAGCAGATAAAAAAAGCAGGCGAAAGCCTGCTTTTTTTATGCACAGAACCGCGCGGTGGAACAATGCCGCCAGAACGGTTTTTCTTACTTGATACAAAAGAACACAGCATTAAACCGTTGTCTGCGTGACAGACTTATTCCGCACGGCCATGATATCTAAGTAGAAGTTTGCCAGCGCCATGTTCATGTAGGGAATCACCCATATCAGGGAGATGCCGCAGGTTAAGATGCTGAGCAGATAGGAAGGGATAAAACTCAAATGCAGCATCAGCAGCCGCAGCCGGTTTCCGCTCATGACCTCAAAACTTTTTTTCAGGATCGTCGCCGCACTCCAGTTTGGAAAGTCGAGAATCATGTAGAACGCTGGAAAGAAAGGCAGCGTCAGGATCAGGGAGAGCGCGGCACTCACAAGCATGATCAGATAAAATTTCATGGACGCACTGTACAAAATGCTGTAAGCCTCCAGAAGCTCCTGGCTGTCGAGTGCGCTCTCCGAGAGGAGCATCCCGACATTGCTTGCGGCACTTCCGCCAAACAGCGACATGGAGTTGACGACATTTGTGTACTGGACCGAGGCAATATCCATCGGAATCATGCAGATCGCGTCGATAACGGCGATCACTGCCCCGATTTTCAATATTTTGACCGTGTCCTGCTGAAACCCGCAGAATAAATCACCGATTGCACTCTGCATTCCGCACGCTGATTTGAGAAAGATAAAGGAAGCGCCGACATTTAGGATGGACGCCGCCACCTGCACTGCAAAAATCAGAATGTAATTGATGACAAATCCCGTCGCAGTGGTGGTGGGAACCAGGGAAGAGACGAGATTGACCGCCAAAAAAGTGATGACAAACCGCAGCACCACGGTACCAATCAAGATTCCCAGATGCTGACTCGTCTGCATTCTCGCCAGAATTTTAAGTTCAAAATTGCTTTTATACTGTTGCTGCATAATTGTATGTCCTTTCACGATATTGCTGTTTTCACAGGAAACTCTCTTGTGTGTCCCCGCATTACTGCGGGGCATGAACAGGGCCTGTGCGCAAATTTTTCTAAAAGATGAAACTGTAACACATTGTACCACGTTTAGTACAATAAAACAATGAAATCAAAGTGAAATTTTCTTGAATCGCAAGGAAATTTCCGATATAATAAAACTGTTGGCGTTCGCTGAAATTCATATATCAAATCCGATATATCAATAACACAAATCATTACGAAACAATCAATTATTTAAAGAGGGAACAGTTACACTATGGATATCATTTTAAAGCTAAAAGAAGAACTCAATGTAGAAAAATGGCAGGTTGAGGCCGCCGTGAAGCTGATAGATGAGGGAAATACCATCCCGTTCATCTCCAGATACCGCAAGGAGGTCACAGGCTCGCTCAACGACGAGGTGCTTCGAAACCTCAACGAGCGGCTGGGGTATCTCAGAAATCTGGAGGAGAAGAAAGAACAGGTACTCGGAAGTATCGAGGAGCAGGGAAAGCTCACAGACGAACTGCGGCAGAAAATTCTCGCCGCAGAGACGATCGTGGCTGTCGACGACCTCTATCTTCCCTACAGGCCAAAGAGAAAGACGCGCGCAAGCGTCGCCAAGGAGAAGGGACTTGACAAGCTGGCGGACATCATCCTGGCGCAGGAGACGGCAAATCCGCTGATTGCCGAGGCACAGCCCTATGTGGATGAGGAAAAAGGAGTCAAAAATGTCAAGGAAGCCCTGCAGGGAGCGATGGACATTATCGCGGAGATGATCTCGGACGAGGCGGACTACAGGACCTACATTCGTCAGGCGACCTTTGAGGAGGGAAAGATTATCAGCACCGCCAAGGACGCTAAGGCGCAGAGCGTGTATGAGATGTATTACGATTTCGAGGATCCTGTGAGC
>CAMWOK010000150.1 GCA_947175845.1 uncultured Lachnospiraceae bacterium
CGTTTTTGCCCCTTCCCTCAAATCCACAGCCAAGTCAAACACCTCGCCCCGCACGACGCGTACAAGCTTATCCTGCGGATACTGTTTCTGAAAATGAAGCCCGCGCAAAACTCCCCTTTTGGATGCTGACTGGTTGTCCTGCACAAAAATCTGGTCGATGCCCGCCTCCTTAAAATCGTTGTAGTTGTAGCTCTCCATAAAATAACCCCTGTTATCGACGCGCACCTGCGGCGTGACCACCTTGAGTCCTTCTATAACCACACCACTGTCCTGGTTGTTGGCAATGCATTCCTCCACTGTAATCTTTCCCATGTCTTTCTGATTCCTTTCCTATTCATTTGTCTTCCGACGCTCACTCTATCCCAAGATAGCTGACATTCAGGTCCACTCTTCCCTCGATTCCGGCGACGGACCCGCTTGAAGTATACTGCCACATATCATAGCGCCCCGTGTAGAGCGGCGTGTCCCTGTACTCTGCAAGCCACACATTCGGCGCATTCATGTCCTCCACGATGAGGTTGTTGTAAAACCAGTTCCGGCCCGAGTACACGCCCGCCGCAAGCCCCGCATTCTGGATTGTCTGGCAGAATGCGTTGACCACTGCCGTTCTTGTTGCCGGGTCGAGATTGTCCGCCCTTCCATTTCCGCCGGCGCCTTCCGTATCAATAAATACAGGATAGTCGATCGCGGTGTCCCCGAGCAGGGACACGACCATACTCGCCTCCTCGACCGCCTCCATCTGGTTGGTCGCCTGCGTGAAGAAATACAGACCCACCTTGATTCCAGCCTTCTTCGCACCAGTCAGATTCCTGTAAAAATACGGGTCCTCGATCAGCCATCCAGATGATGACCCGCGGTATCCGCACCGTATGATCGCAAAGTCGACGCCCTCCGCCTTCACGACCTCCCAGTCGATCTCGCCGTTCCACTTTGACACGTCAATGCCAAGCTTGACCGCATTCTCGCGCTCGTCCTGCTCCACATCAAGCAGTGTCGTGTACTGGGAATCGTCCTCGTCCTCGCTGTCGAGCTTCTTGTCCTTTGTGTCCTCTTTGAGGAAATCAACCTCCGACTCCGCGTGGACAAAAAAATCAATATCGTCGATCACCGTGTAGGAAACGATTGATTTCACCCGGACACTGACCGGAGATGCCGGAACCCGGAAACCTGGCTGCTCATTCAGGGTAAGTTTGTACTCCCCGGGCTTGATGTCCGGGATCAGGATGAAGCCGTCCTTGTCCTCATCGAGATAAACGCCGGTGTTGGCAACCTCCACTGCAAACTGCTGCCCAAATACCGCATCGCCCTTGTCATCAACGATCTTCACCCGGATATCGCGCTCCACAGAGCTTGCCAGAACCGTGAGACTGCGCACGGATTCGCCGTTTTCGTCCACCTCATCATATGTATTCTGGCCGGAGCTGCCCGGCGTCCGGGCATCAAAAAAATCGCTGTCCTTCATAAATGCTGACAGATCTGCGCCGTGCACTTTCCCGTCCTCCTCGATGATCTGCCGCGGAGCGCTGTGCGCGCTGCTGGCTGCAGGTTTTGTGCCTTTTCCCATAAGACGGTTGTAGTTTGCCAGCACAACCGCTCCCATCACGGCAAGCAGCGTGCACAGCAGAAGCAGTATTCCAATCTTTTTTCCCCTAGAGTCCATTGGCAACCTCAACAAGATACTTTCCGTAATCCGTCTTCATCAGCGGCTCCGCAAGCTTTAACAGCTGCTCTTTGGTGATAAAGCCCCGCTTGTATGCGATCTCCTCGATGCAGGAGATGTAGAGCCCCTGCCTCTTCTGAAACGCGCAGACAAAGTCCGCCGCGTCGAGCAGCGAGTCGTGATTTCCCGTGTCAAGCCATGCAAATCCGCGTCCCATCGTCTCAACCGAAAGCATTCCGCGCTGCAGATATGCATTGTTGACGCTCGTGATCTCGATCTCCCCGCGCGCGGACGGTTTCACATTCCTGGCGATCTCCACCACATCATTGTCATAAAAGTAAAGCCCCGGCACCGCGTAATTGCTCTTTGGATTCTCCGGCTTCTCCTCTATGGAAATCGCCTTCCCGTTCTCGTCAAACTCCACCACGCCGTACTCTCTCGGATCGCGCACATAGTATCCGAAGATCGTGGCGCCGCTCTCCCTCGCCGCCACGCGCTGCAGCAGCTTAGAAAAGCTCTGCCCGTAAAAAATGTTATCGCCGAGCACCAGCGCCACAGAATCCTTCCCGATAAAGTCAGCGCCTATGATGAATGCGTCCGCAAGCCCTCTGGGGTACTCCTGCACCGCGTACTCCATGTGCAGCCCGAGCTGCTCCCCGGTGCCAAACAGCTCCTCAAACACCGGGAGATCGCGCGGCGTGGATATGATCAGAATTTCCCGGATTCCCGCCAGCATCAGCGTCGACAGCGGATAGTAGATCATCGGCTTGTCGTAGACTGGCATGATCTGTTTTGAGATCGCCTTGGTGAGCGGGTAGAGCCTTGTGCCGGAACCGCCTGCAAGTATAATACCTTTCATAGTTCTCTCCTTTTTATCAACTATTGCCGCAAGGATACAGCAGCTCCCCGCGCACAATATGGCAAAGCGGGAACGCCCTACGCGATAGAACGTTCCCTGTTTTACAATCGTCTGAAATTATTTGTACATCTCTGCGTAGTACTTCTGGTAATCGCCGCTCGTCGCATGGTCGAGCCAGTCCTTATGCTCAAAGTACCACTGGATCGTCTGCCGGATGCCTTCCCGGAACATGGTCTCAGGCTCCCATCCGATCTCCGCCTTGATTTTGTCCGGCGCGATCGCATAGCGCCTGTCGTGGCCCTTCCTGTCCTCGACATACGTGATCAGATCCTCCGACACGAGCTGTTTTCTGGGATCGTCATCGGCGAGCTGCTCCTGGAGCGTCTCGAGAATGATATGGAGGATCTCAATATTCTGCTTCTCGTTGTGGCCGCCGATATTGTAGGTCTCAAACAGCCTGCCCTGCTCCTGCACCATGTCGATCGCCTTGGCGTGATCCTCGACATAGAGCCAGTCGCGCACGTTTTTTCCATCGCCGTACACCGGGAGCTTTTTCCCCTGAAGTGCATTGTTGATCACCAGCGGAATGAACTTCTCCGGAAACTGATAAGGACCGTAGTTGTTGGAGCAGTTTGTGATATTCGCCGGAAAGTGGTACGTGTCCATGTAGGATCGCACAAGCATGTCCGAGGCCGCCTTGCTCGCAGAGTACGGGCTGTGCGGCGCATACGGCGTCGTCTCATAGAAATACCCGCCGTCCTCCTCGAGGGAGCCGTACACTTCATCGGTCGACACATGCAGAAACCGCTTGTCCGGCCGGAAACTGCCGTCGGGCAGCTCCCACGCAGCCTTCGCGCAGTTGAGCATCACCGCAGTGCCAAGCACATTGGTCTGCACGAAGACCTCCGGATTTTTGATGCTCCTGTCCACATGGCTCTCGGCCGCAAAATGCACCACCCTGTCTATGTCATTCTCCGCAAATATCCTTGCGACCGCTTCCTTGTCGGTGATATCCGCCCTGATAAATGTATAGTTCTCCCTGTTTTCAATATCTTTAAGATTCTCGAGATTCCCTGCATAAGTCAGCACATCGAGATTGATAATCCGGATCGCGCTGCCATATTTCCGAAACATATAATGAATGTAGTTTGAACCGATAAAGCCCGCTCCGCCGGTCACCAAATATGTTCTCATCGAATTATATACCTCCACAAGTCTTTTTTCGTCGTACACCTCATTTTATCCTAAAACGGGCAATAATGCAAGCCTAATACCCTAAGTAACTGTAATTCAGGTCGACATCTGTACTGATTCCGCTGATCTTTCCCTTGCTCGAATACTGCCACATATCATACTTGCCGCTGTAGGTGGGCTTTGCGGAGTACTGCGCCAGCCAGATCTTGCAGCTTGAGACCGCACCCATATTCAGTTTGTCCTCAAACCACGTTTTTGATGCATAAATTCCCGGCTTATATCCCGCGCTTGAGACGGTCTGACAGAACGCGTTGACCACCGCCGTGCGCGTCGCCTTGTCGATCTTGTCCGCCCTGCCGCCGCTCGCCTCCGTGTCGATAAAAATCGGGTATGTGAGATTGTATCCCTTTACCAGGCTCACCGCAAGCGATGCCTCCTTGACCGCCTCAACCTCATTGACTGCCTGCGAGAACACATACACGCCCACCTTGAGCCCTGCGTCCGTCGCCCCCTTGATGTTTGTCTTGAAATTCTGATCCTCGATCAGAGCCCCCGTGGACGATCCTCTGTAACCGCAGCGGATAATAACATAGTCGACACCCGATGCCTTGACCGCTTTCCAGTCGATCTTTCCATTGTGCCTTGACACGTCGATGCCGAACGTCGAACCGTTGACCGATGTCGCGATTGCCCCGTCGGAACCAAAATTGTATGTAACCCCCTGTATGATCTGCGTGCCGGTCACAGCCGTTCCATTTTTGTCATAATAATAGGTCTTTCCATCTATTGTCTGCCAGCCGGTATACAGATAATTGGACTGTGCCGCAATATAAAATTCAGAGTTTTTGTAATAGTCTGCATAGACGGCTTCCCTGTAGGTTCCATCCGCGTTTTTGATATAAATCTGGTTTCCGTTTTTGTCTTTAAGCTTTGTCGTGGTGTCCGACGTTGCATTGGAATTGACTGTCACCACGCAGGATGCCTGTTTCTGCTTGCCCTGTGCGTCCTTCTCCTTGGTCGTCGCCGTGATGGTCGCACTGCCCGCAGCCACGCCGGTCACAACGCCCTTCTCGTCGACTGTAGCCACCTTCTTGTCGGAAGTCGCCCACGTCACTCCCGCGTCGGACTTATGGTTTGACACAGTCGCCACAAGCGTGGTGGACCCTCCTGCCGCAATGAACACATCCTTTGTGCGGTCGAGCGATATCGTCAGTTCCGGCCGTGCCGTGACGCTGATCTCCACACTGCTGCTGATATTCAGCTCCTTGCCGTCAGCTCCCTTAACTCCGGTTATCCTGCCTGTAATGTGCGCCTTTCCCTCCTTCACGCCGGTCACAACGCCGTCAGCGCCGACCGTAGCCACCGCCTTGTCGCTGCTCTCCCATGTGACGGCAGGGAAATTCTCCGTGAGTGTCTCCTTGCTGTTGTCCTGTTTTGTGTACACGAGTTTTGCCGGCTTCACCGTCAGCGTCGCGCCGACCGCACAGCTGTCTGCGCTCTTCGACAGTTCCAGTGCACCGGAAGTGATCTTGGCCGCCTCGACAGTGATCGTGCACACCGCGCTTGCCGTGTCTGTCACCTCGTTTGTCTTTGTCTCAGTCCCCTGATCGGTCTTTTTCGTGTAGCGGTAGCCCGTGATTGTCTCTGCGCCGTCCGCATCCGTACCCATGATTGGTTCACAATTTGCCCGCTCCGTCTCAGGCAGGTTGTTATACTCATCGACGGAGATCTCCTGCACCTCCTCGATCGGGTCCTTGGGCTCGTGCGTCGTGGTGATTGTTTTTCTTGTGACTGTGTAGGTGATCGTGGCAGTTCCGACCTCGTTGGCAGTCACCCTGCCGTTGCTCACCGACGCAATTTTGTCATCCGAGCTCTTCCACTCTGTTGTGTATTGGTACTCCACATCGCCTTCCTTGGAGTCCGAGAACTGTGTCCCTTTCAGGTCAATGCCAGATCCCTTCATCAGCGTCGCGCTCCCTGGCTCCAGCGTCACATTGAGCGTGTCAAAAAGCATTCGCGCCGCTGCCCTGGATACCTGCGAAGGATCTGCGATCGTGCTTTTGTCCACCAGCAGATAACTCTCCGAGCCGCTCACAGGTGTCTTGGTGGACTCGACCCACTCAACCGTGTCCTTGAGCACTTCCGCCTCCGCTGCCGCGTTGTTTTTCTCCGTATCCTCGACAGCCACATCGATCTGCTTCTCAGTCTTCACCTCGTCCTGCACATTGATCACCACGTACTCGACCTTATCCTTGACCGTAACCTGCTGTGCCACTGTCGGGAACTTGTACTTGTCCGTCGAGGTGATAATTGCGTCAAACACGCCCGCGTTCACATTCTGCGCGTAGATAATGCCATCCATGTCATCGTCGACGAGCACAAGCTGCTTTCCTTTTGCGTTCGTCAACACCACCTCGAACGCAGTTCCCGTGATCAGCTCTCCCGTGTTCAGATCCGAAAATCGTATCTTCAAATCCTTTTCCACGGACACAAAGCTGACATTCACCGTGGTCGACTGGGATGTGTCAACCACCTCCACCGACGCGCTCTCCTGCGCACCAGGCTCCTCCGTTTCCGGCGTCTGTGCAAAATTTCCCGCGATCGCCGCGTCCGCCATGGCAGCCAGGCCGTCCCCGCCGGCGATTCCCAGATCCCGCAGCTCGCTTCCCAGCGGTGCAAGCGCCGCAATCTGTTTGTTCATCTTCTGCGACTGCAAAAATATGCTCAGAAATACGAACGCGGATACCAAAACGACAACGCCCGTGGACACAAGGAGTGCATCAAACGCCGTCAGATGCCGAAGTCTCCTCTTTACTCTGTGCAGAAAGTCAATCGGTTCCTCCGCACTGTCATATCCAAATTCCTCCGGTTCCTCCGCGTAATCGCCGTATCCGATCTCAAAGGAATCATCTGCGTAATATCCGTCCTCATATGCATCTTCCTCATAAAACCCAGCATCACTGGTTTCTGCGTCATACTCTTCCTCGATATAATCGTTGTCCACATCGGCATCATAGAACACCGCATCGCAGAGCGTATCCTCCGGATACCATACTCCCTCGCACGCGTCATCGCAGTATTCGTCGCCCTCGTCGTCCTCCGTGTCATACGCATCCTCTGCGCTGTCGTAATAGCTCTCTGTGTCCTCTGCATAATCGTCAGCCTCGTAGGTCCCGATGTCAAGTTCCTTGGTGTAATACACTTCCGCGCCAGCTTCCAATGCATCCGATGTCAATGCATGTGCATCCGAACCGCCGTGTTCCTGACACACTGCATCTCCATACCCATCAAAGTCCTGATCCCACGCCTCCTCAAAATACGCTTCGGGTTCGTCATACTCCTCAGGTTCGTCATATTCCTCAGGTTCATCATATTCCTCAGGTTCATCATATTCCTCAGGTTCATCATATTCCTCAGGTTCATCATACTCCTCAGATTCATCATATTCTTCAGGTTCGTCATACTCCTCAGGTTC
>CAMWOK010000151.1 GCA_947175845.1 uncultured Lachnospiraceae bacterium
GTCCATTATAAAGCATTCAATAACGTTTTACAAGAAACAGGTGCAAAAATCAGGCAGCAAAAACTTATCAGATTTATAGTGACAAATCTGCCAAAACTGTGTTAGATTTATAGCATATAAAGCAATCAAAATCTTCCAAGGAGGAATCAACCACATGAAATCATTTTCAAAGAAACTGCTGGCATCCCTGCTGGCCGTCGTCACGCTGCTGACGTTTGCGCCTGCCCCGGAACTTTGTGCGAAAAATACACCTGCACCGCAGCCAGTGTCCACGACAGCGTCCGTCCAAAAGAAAGCCTGCTGGATCTCCTTTCTGGACATTGAAGTCCTGTTGAAGGACAAGAGCGAAAAAGAGTTTCGGACAAAAGTTTCCGCCATGTACGACAACGTGGTAAAATATGGCATGAACACGGTGATTGTGCATGTGCGCGCCATGGGGGATGCCATGTATCCATCGGATTACTACCCCTGGGCGGAATATTTTTCCAGCGACAGAAGCGATCCCGGATACGACCCGCTAGAGATCCTGATTGAGCTTGCGCACTCAAAAAATCTGCAGTTTGAGGCGTGGATCAACCCGTACCGCCTGTCGCGCGACAGCAAGTCGACAGCAAGCTTCAAGGCGACGCCATACCACGCGCTGTTCTCCTCGTACACGATCGAGTACAAGGCGCCCAGTGGACAGACCTGTCTGGCGCTCGACCCAGCAAATCGGGATGCGAGGGCTCTGATCGTGAACGGCGTCTGTGAGATTGTGCGCAACTACGATGTCGACGGAATCCATTTTGACGACTATTTCTATGTGCCCGGCATGGCGGACAAACTCGATGCCGCCGCGCGAAAAACCAATGTCAACAAGCTGGTTTCACAGGTGTACAACGCCGTCAAGGAACTGAAACCCGAATGCACCTTTGGCATCAGCCCGGCCGGCAACCCGGACAACGCGCGCGAACAGGGCGCAGATATTGACACATGGCTCTCTGAACCAGGATACATTGATTACATTATGCCGCAGATTTACTGGACAGACATCTACATGTCAAACGGGAAGGCGAAACATATGTTTACAGACCGCTGCAAAGCGTGGGCCGCACTGAACAAACAGGATCTGCCTATCTATGTAGGTCTTGCACTCTACATGGTCGGCACCAGCTCCAAGACGGACTTGGGATGGGCATCGAGCGACATCAACCTCGCCTACCAGTACATCACCGCAAAGCAACTGGGATACGACGGGTATGCGCTGTTCCGCTACCAGTGGCTCGAGAAAGATATCGCAGCCGCAGAACTGAATCATCTGAAAGAATAACAGCTGTCCTGCGCCTCTGGGGAGAGAAATCTTACCAGTGGTGCAGGACCTCTTGTTTTTTATGCCCAATCCAATATAATGAACTTAATCTCCACGCAACGGAATAAATCTGGATATTGGAGTATCAGGAGGAAGAGAGCGATGTCCCTGATTGGCCTGTACTGTGACCGCGGCGAACTATTGCTGGAAATTGAATCTGCCTTTCATATCGTCCGGCTGAAGAACGCACAAGACAGCGCGGCCGAACACTGTCAGCTGCAAAACCTGACATCCCTGACAGAGGAGGCGCTGCCCTGGCAGGAAGAGATGCCCTTTTTAATCCTTGCCTGCGAGACCGCAGACAAAACCTTTGCGGCGGCGGACGCGCTCTGGGCCAGAAATCCCGGTTTGTCCATCATCTGTGTCGCACGGTGCCCCGAGGACGTCTTTGCAGCCCTCCCATATCCCTTTTTTCATGTGGTGCGGGAATTCTGCCTGGAACAGGATCTGGGTGCCGTCCTGTGCAAGATTGCGCGCGCAGGCTCCCTGCTGCCCCGCTGGTGCACCTTTCAGGGAAAAAATGAGCTCGTGCGCGTCCGGCTGAAACAGGTTCTGTACCTGGAAAGCGACCGCCATGCAATCCGGGTTTACACCAAAAATCAGACGCAGGAAGCGGACTTTCTCACCCTCGAAACCCTGTCTCAGTGCGAGGAACGGCTGCATCCGTACGGTTTTGCCAGAATCCACAAAAGCTATCTGGTCAATCTGTACCATGTGGCAAAGCTGGAAAAAGAACGGCTGACCCTGGACTGCGGCAGACAGCTCTACATCAGCCGCCACCGCTATCCTGACGTAAAGCTGCAATTCGAAAACTACATCCGTCATCTTAATTTTTTATGAGGAGGAACCATGGCAGTCATAGAAGTACAACATTTAAAAAAAGAATTTTCCTACTACAAGAAAAAGCCGGGTCTGGCAGGCTCGCTGCACAATCTCTTTCACAGGGAAACCCTCACAAAGGAGGCGGTGCGCGACATCTCCTTCTCTGTGGAGAAGGGGGAGATTATCGGCCTGCTCGGACCAAACGGCGCCGGGAAAACCACCACCCTGAAAATGCTCTCCGGAATCCTGTATCCCACCTCCGGCCAGGCCGTTGTGGACGGATTCGTCCCGTGGGAGCGCCAGAATGCGTTCAAGCGCCGCTTTTCGATCGTGATGGGGCAGAAAAATCAGCTGTGGTGGGATCTGCCCGCCAGCGACAGCTTTTATCTCAACAAGTGCATATTTAACATTGATGACCAGCAGTACATCCACACGATCGAGGAACTCTCCGAGCTGCTCGAGGTCAGGGAGCTGATGAGCGTGCAGGTGCGCCGCCTCTCCCTCGGAGAGCGGATGAAAATGGAGATACTCGCGGCGCTCATCCACCGCCCGGACATTCTGTTTCTCGATGAGCCGACCATCGGACTTGATATCGTCTCACAGCAGAAAATCAGAGGTTTTCTGCGCTATTACAACGAGCAGCAAAAGACCACCATCATCCTCACAAGCCACTATATGCGCGACATTGAAGAGCTGTGCCAACGCGCGGTGATCATCAGCCAGGGGCAGGTCGTGTACGATGACACGCTCTCCAAAATCAATCAGCTGATGGGTGACAAGAAGGTTCTGACCCTCAAATTTTCAGAGGATATCTCTGCGCAGCAGCTCGCACCTTTCGGAAAGGTGCGCGAATGCAAATGCCGCGAGGGGATACTTGAACTGCCCAAGGAAGGGATTCGCACAACGATGGCAGACATCCTCTCACGCCTCCCGGTTGAGGACTTCACCGTGACAGAAGTTCCGCTTGAGGAAAGCATTGCACTGATTTTCAGAAAGGAGGGCGCCGTCTCATGAACCCTTATCGCTGTGTCTTTCATATGGGAATCGAGAAATCGCTGGAATACCGTGTCAATTTCCTGCTGACCATGACAAGCAGCATCTTTCCTGTAATTATCCAGACTATCATGTGGACCTATTTTTACGGAAAGACGGATGCGGCCGCGTCCACAGGCTACACCTACAGCCAGATTATGATCTACACTCTGCTGGCAACGCTGGTGTCCCAGCTGGTGAGCACCGGCTTTGCATGGCAGATGAACGATGATATCAAGCGGGGCGGACTGAACAAATATCTGGTGCGCCCGGTGCACTACGGCGGCTATCAGCTCTCTTCGTTTCTGGGTGAGAAAATACCCCAGCTTTTGATGCTGCTCGTTGTGTCGGTTGCCGTGATTTCCTTCTCCGCTGCAGTCTTTGGACTCACGCTGTCTGCGACCCGGATTCTGCTGTTTATCATAAGCCTGCTGTTTGCGTTGGCATTGAATTTTTTCCTGTTTTATACAGTAGCGCTGACCAGCTTCTGGCTGACGGACGTGGACCAGTTCTTTGGAACCATCAGCATCGTGCTGGTGGTCATCAGCGGCGGCGTCCTCCCGCTTGACATTTTCGGCGAAAAGACAGTGCTGATCACAAAGATTCTGCCGTTTGGCTACACGACGCAGTTTCCGGTCAATATCATCAATGGCAGATATGACATGCAGGCGGTAGGTGTCGGATTTCTCTGCCAGCTGTTCTGGGTTGCCTTCTTCGGGATTCTGGGAGAAGTATTGTGGAAAAAGGGCCTGCAGCGCTATGTCGCCGTCAGCGGTTAGAGCTGCGCATACACCCAGCTTCACAGTTTCTGGAAAGAATGGAGGATTTGAATGAGAAAATATCTGCGCCTGACCGGCGCCTTAATGAAATTATCCCTGATGTCGCAGCTTGAGTACCGCATCAATTTTATCTCGGGTGTGATGGTGGAAATGGGCTGGATGCTGGTAAAGCTTCTGTACGTGGCAGTGGTCTACCGCATCGGCGTCAACATTGGCACATTTACACCGGACCACATTATGATCTTTATCGGCATCTATGTGCTGATGACCGGATTCTATATGCTGTACTACCTTAACTTTACGTTGATCGGGCATATGGTGCAGACCGGAGAGCTTGATATGTACCTGGTAAAGCCGGTGTCCCTGCAGTATATCATCACCCTGCGCCAGTGGAGCTTTCCCATGTTTCTGACCAACGCGACAGCCGGCAGTATTCTGATCATAGCAGGCTGGCACAGGGCAGGACTTCCCGTCAGCTTTGTGCGCGTGGCCGGGTTTCTGTTCCTGCTGCTGTGCTCCAATCTGCTCACATACAGCCTGTATCTGATTCCGAATCTGCTGTCCTTCTGGATTATTTCGACGGGAGGACTCGATAACATCATAGCCGCCATGTGGGATTTCAACAACATGCCCTGCATGATCTATGGAAAGTGGATGCAGCGGATCGGCATTTTCATCCTGCCGGTGTTTGTCATCACGAACTTCCCCGGGCTGTTTATCATGGGAGAACTGCGCCCTTTCATGTTTGTCTGGGCAGTCGGCGCACCTGTGATTTTCTTTATCATCGCGCGGCTTCTGTGGAAGCGGGCGGTAAAGAATTACAGCAGCGCCAGTTCGTAAGCCGCCACGCGGCGATTTCAGGAGCGCCGCGCGTGATACATCCTTGCCTCATATGGGCGCAGTGTCCCGGGCTGTCCCGCCTCCTCATAGCTGCTGACCAGAAGTTCCATCGACGCTGTGCGCTCCGCGAGCGGGCATTCAACTGTATTTCCGTAGAAGTTGCAGACGACAAGCAGCTCGGAATCCGCATCGGTTCTGGTGTATGCAAAAATATCCCCGTCATCCTCGCACAGCATCTCAAACGCTCCATCTATAAACACCAGATATCTCTTGCGCAGCTGAATCAGTTTTTTGTAGCAGCTAAAGACAGAAGACGCATCTGCCGTCTGACCTGCAGCGTTGATTTCCTTATAGTTTGGATTCACCTTCAGCCAAGGAGTCCCGCTGGTAAAACCCGCATGTTCCGAATCGTCCCACTGCATCGGCGTCCTCGCATTGTCGCGCCCCTTCGCGTGGATGGAGCGCAGGATCTCCTCCTCGGTGTACCCTTTTTCCAGGCGCTCCTGATACAAATTCAGCGTCTCTATGTCGCGGTATTCGCCAATCTCATACTGCGCGTTGGTCATGCCGAGTTCCTCGCCCTGGTAGATGTAGGGCGTGCCCTGCATTCCGTGCAGAAGCACTGCCAGCATCTTTGCGGACTCCACACGGTACGCACCGTCATTTCCCCAGCGCGAGACGATTCTGGGCAGGTCATGGTTGTTCCAGAACAGGCTGTTCCAGCCCTTTCCGCACAGTTCCTTCTGCCAGCGCCCAAAGACCTCCTTGAGTTTCAAAAACGGCAGCGGTGCCAGATCCCACTTTTCCTTTCCCGCAATCTGATCCAGGCAGATGTGCTCAAACTGGAATACCATGGACAGCTCACTGTTGTCAGGATTGCTGTAGAGCTTTGCAAGCTCCGTCGTAGCACCCCACGCCTCCCCGACTGTGACCAGATCGGCCTTCTGGAACGTCTCTTTGCTCATCTCACGCAGGTACTCGTGCAGCCGTGGCCCATTGTTTGTGATTTTTTTGTCAGGTTCCTTTGCAATCTGGTCGATCACGTCCAGGCGGAAACCGCCGATTCCCTTCCCAATCCACCAGTTGATCATATCGTAGATCTCCTGCCGCAGTCTGGGATTCTCCCAGTTTAAATCCGGCTGTTTCACAGAAAACTGATGGAAGTAGTACTGCTGCAGCTCGGGAACCCACTCCCAGGCAGATCCTCCAAACGCCGCGCGCATGTCATTTGGCAGTTCCCCCTCCACGCCGTCTCTCCATACATAGTAATCGTGATAAGGGTTTTCCCTGCCTTTCTTTGCCTCCTGAAACCAGCGGTGCTCGTCCGACGAATGGTTCAGCACCAGGTCCAGAATGATGCGGATGTGATGTTTTTCCGCCTCCGCAATCAGCTCTTCCATGTCCGCCAGCGTGCCGAACATCGGGTCAATATCCTGATAGTCCGAAATGTCATACCCGTTGTCATCCTGCGGGGACCTGCACACCGGGGAAAGCCAGATCGCATCAATTCCCAGATTTTCCAGATAATCCAGCTTCGCGATAATCCCTTTCAGATCGCCGATGCCATCCCCGTTGCTGTCCGCAAAGCTGCGCGGATAAATCTGATAAATCACTGCACTTTTCCACCATTTTCTACTGCTATCCATCTTATCAATCTCCTCCTTGTTCCCTTGTGTAAATCCGTTCTCACCCTGTCTCCTATAAGCCTATCATAATTGATATGCGTGCACACGACAAGTGAATTTTGTATAAAAAAATCTGATCCCTGCTGCAAGGCAGAACTATCAGACTTTTTTGCCTGTGTATCGGTCACATCACCGGTGCTGTCAACACCTGGGTATGACTTTGTAAATCCGCATTGAAAAAGAAGCAGATCTTAGATATCTGCTCCCTGCTCTCTCAGAAATTCAATGATGTCGCCAACGGTTTTTACTCTCTTGTCCATCTCCTCATAGTCTGCGCTGATACCGTACTCATCCTCAAATGCCATGATCAGCTCCACAAGGTCAATGGAATCCGCTCCAAGGTCATCTTTCAGATTCAAATCCTCCGTGAGCTCCACGCCTGTTAAATGTAACTGTTCCTCGATGATTTCCAATACTCTTTCCATTCAAAATCTCCTTTATGCAACCTTTCCCGTATTTTGACAAAACACTCATATAGTGCTTTTGGCTGTTGAGACAGCCCCTTTACATCTTATTGTATGCAGTTTCGCCGTGTCTTATGATGCGTCAAATCTGTTCGGATCCAGAAGCGTTCTGACCAAAATCACAATCTCGACAAACAGAAGTATATTATCCCTCTATATATTTGTCAATGAATTTTCTAAAATTTTCCTGAAATTTTGTAACAGTTCAGCCATA
>CAMWOK010000152.1 GCA_947175845.1 uncultured Lachnospiraceae bacterium
GAATAAGTCTATAGCCTGTTCTGACTGGCTATAAACTTATTATACGAGGAGGAACTGACATGGAAAACAGAGAACTGGTCCGTCTGGCACTGGAGGCAAGAGAACTGGCGTACGCGCCCTATTCAGACTATATGGTAGGCGCGGCGCTTCTGACAAAACAGGGCAGGGTATACAAAGGCTGCAATATCGAAAATGCGGCCTACACGCCGACCAACTGCGCGGAGCGCACGGCGTTTTTCAAGGCGGTGAGTGAGGGGGAGCGCGATTTTGAGGCGATTGCGATAGTCGGCGGGCACAGCGGGGCACCGGTGGACTATGCCTATCCGTGCGGCGTGTGCCGCCAGGTCATGATGGAATTTTGCAATCCGGAAACATTTCGGATTATCACGGCGGTTTCCGAGGAACAATATGTAGAGCGGACGCTGGCGGAGCTGCTCCCGGAGGGATTTGGCCCTGCAAATCTGTGATGCGGTTGAGGGACAGGCGCAGAACAGGCGGACAGAAACTTGGAGGAACATATGGAAGTAATGATACTTTTGATCATAGTATTTGGCGTAGTAGTATATGTCATGATTCGGGGCGCGATAGAGGAGAAGAACCGCAAAAAGAAATACCGCAGCGAGTTGAAAGCGCTCTACGGAAGCTTTCCCGACCGGGCATACAGCGCCGAGGAGCTTGAGAAGATCGCGCGGCGTTACAGTCACAGGCGTGAAAACAGTGCCTGTGCGGATGCAGCTCAGAACACACAGGAACGGCAGAAAGAAGCTGCAAAGAACGAGATTGTCGATATCGACGAGATCACATGGAATGATCTCTCCATGGACAGCATCTTCGCGCGCATGAACTTTACGCAGTCCTCGTCCGGAGAGGAGTATCTCTACGATATGCTGCGGCGTCCGGTCACGGATGACAGGGACGGCACACAGGCGCGGATGGAGACGCACATCAACTATATGATGGTGCACGAGGAGGAGCGGCTCGACACCATGATGGCGCTCCACGAGCTGGGAAACACAGGAAAATATTCGCTTTTTGACTATCTGGACTACCTCGGGGAGCTGGGGGTGCGCAGCAGCCGGATTCACTATGGATGCATTTTGCTGCTGCTGGTGTCAGTCGCAGCTGTTTTTGTGCAGACGTCGCTTGGCGTTGCGCTTCTGATTGCCACAGCGTGCTTTAATATTGTAATTTACATGAAGGAGAAAGGGATTGCCGCGCCCTATGTGACGACCTTTGCCTACATCCTGCGCATGATTCACTGTGCCGACGCGGTCACAAAACATTCCTATGGCCCGGAGATGGA
Source organism: uncultured Lachnospiraceae bacterium (assembly GCA_947175845.1). Classification (GTDB taxonomy): domain Bacteria; phylum Bacillota; class Clostridia; order Lachnospirales; family Lachnospiraceae; genus COE1. Next base: position 1,304 of record CAMWOK010000152.1, read on the forward strand.
GGACTATGTAGCGGTCCTCAAGGCGGAGCGGGGAAGTTTTCGGGAGTTTGAGAAACATTCCGGCATGGTGCTCAGGATGAACGCGTCCACAGGAAGCCTTGACGAACTTTTGTTTGATTATATTAAAATGCTCACGCACGTCGACCTGATCCGGTTCAATAAGATGCTGCACATTGTCCACAAAAACAAGAAGGAAATTATCGGCCTTGCGGGGGATATCGGTTATATTGACGCCGTGATCTCCATAGGATATTTCAGGGCGGCACTGCCGTACTACACGACGCCGGTACTGCAGACCGGCTGCGACAGCCGCTTTGTGATAAGCGAGGGATTTCATCCCTGTATTGAGTCGCCTGTGCCAAACAGTTTTTCGCAGGGCCGCGGAATGATTATCACGGGCTCCAACGCGTCCGGCAAGTCCACCTTTCTGAAGATGACGGCAGTCAACGCGATTCTGGCGCAGACGATACACACCTGCGCGGCGAGAATGTACAAGGGAAATTATTTCAGAATCTATTCCTCCATGTCGCTTCGGGACAATCTCGACAGTGGGGAGAGCTACTATATTGTGGAAATCAAGGCGCTCAAACGCATCATGGACGCGGCGGAGCCAGACGGCGGCGCGCCGCTGCTGTGCTTTGTGGACGAGGTGCTTCGGGGAACAAACACGGTGGAGCGCATCGCGGCGTCCGCGCAGATTCTGCAGCGGTTAGCACAGCGGGGCATCTACTGTTTTGCGGCGACGCATGACATTGAGCTGACGCACCTGCTCGAGCGCCACTATGACAACTTCCACTTTGAGGAGGAGGTCAGAGACGGCGACGTGCTCTTTTCCTACAGGCTGCTCGGGGGAAGGGCGCACACCCGCAACGCGATAAAGTTGTTGGAAATCATAGGATTTTCGAAGGATATTATCAGAAAAGCCGACGATATGGCGGGGGCGTTTCTCGAGAGCGGCGAGTGGGTACAGCAATCATAATACGCGTGTGGAGGGCGACATGAAAACAGTTTTGTCAAAATATCTGAGGCCGTATTACGGGCGGATGCTGCTGGGGTTTGTCATCAAGTTCACCGGGACCATCATGGATCTGTGCCTGCCGTGGATACTGGCATATATGATTGATACAGTCATCCCGGAAGGCAGGAAGAACGATATTTTCCTGTGGGGGCTGGCGATGCTTGTCTGCTCTGTGCTCGCGCTGACCTTCAACGTCATCGCAAACCGCATGGCGTCCAAGGTGGCGAGGGATACGACAGAAACCCTGCGCCACGATCTGTTTCACAAAATTATGTGGCTGTCGAACACCAAGACGGACGCCTTTACCAAACCATCCCTGATTTCGCGGCTCACGACGGACACCTACAATATACAGCAGATGCTCGGAAGAGTTCAGCGCCTTGGCGTCCGCGCGCCGATTCTGGTCGCGGGCGGCATCCTTGTGACGCTGACCCTCGATCCGGTTCTGACGCTTGTGCTTGTGTCTGTGATGCCGCTGACGGCATTTGTCATCTATTATTTTTCCAGAAAGAGCATTCCGATGTACAATGCGCTGCAGCGGGCGGTTGACCGCTTTGTGCGGCTGCTGCGCGAGGATATCGCGGGGATCCGCGTGATCAAGGCGCTCTCCAAGACAGATTACGAGAAAAAAAGGTACGGCGCCCTGAACCAGGATGTCGTGACGCTCGAGCGGAAGGCGGATATCACGATGGCGATAGTCAATCCAGCGACCAATCTGTTTCTGAATCTCGGCCTTGTGTTTGTGGTGATTGTCGGCGCGTACCGGGTGAACCAGGGCAGCTCGGAGGTCGGGAAAATCTTGGCGTTTCTTACCTATTTCACGATTATCCTGAATGCGATGATCAATATATCCAAGATGTTTGTCATCATTTCCAGGGCGGTCGCGTCCGCGGACCGCATCATGGAAGTCATCGAGACACCGGATGAAGTGCCGTCGGAATGCTGTGCAAGGCGGACGGAGGATGATGCATACATCCGCTTTGAACATGTGACGTTCGCGTATGGGGATGCGGACGCGGAGCCAAATCTGACGGACATCAGTTTCGCGCTGAAAAAGGGGGAGACGCTCGGCATTATCGGTGCGACCGGATCGGGGAAGAGTACGCTCGCCGCGCTGCTGATGCGTTTTTATGAGGTCAGCCAGGGAAGTATATACATAAAGGGCACAGACATCCGCGCGCTGTCGACGAGAGCGCTCAGGGAAAAGTTCGGTGTCGTTTTTCAGAATGACACGATATTTGAGGACTCTATCGCAGAGAATGTCCGCATGGGACGGACACTGACGGAGGATGATATCAGAAATGCGGTCGCCCACGCGAAGGCAAAGGAGTTTGTGGAGGAGGCGGGCAGAGGGTACGACAACCACATCAATGTCCGCGGCGCAAACTTAAGCGGCGGGCAGAAGCAGCGCATCCTGATCGCGCGGGCGCTGGCGGCGCACCCGGACATTCTGATACTTGACGATTCCTCAAGCGCGCTCGATTACAAGACAGATTCCGCGCTGCGCCATGAGCTGGCGGCGCACTATGCGGACACAACCAAGCTGATTATCGCACAGCGGGTCAGCTCGATTCTGCACGCAGATCATATCATGGTGCTCGAGGACGGGAAAATGATCGGGTACGGGACGCACGAGGAGCTGCTCGAGCGCTGCGAAGTGTACCGCGAAATCCGCAGCTCACAGATGTGAGTGTCGTATTGTATTAGGAGGTGATGCTATGGCAGGGGGACAGAAAAAATACGAAAAACCGACCAATCGCAAGGGGACGATCCTGCGGCTTGGGCGCTACATGATTCAATACAAATATCTGATGCTGCTTGCGCTGGTGTTGACCATAGGAAGCAATCTGCTTGCGCTGGTGGGACCGATGCTGTCGGGCTATGCGATAGACGCCATCGAGCCGGGGACTGGAAAGGTCGTCTTTTCGCAGGTCTTTTACTATGCGGGGCTGATGGTGGTCTTTTACGTGTGCTCGTCTGTTTTGTCTTACATTCTTTCTGTTCTGATGATTCATATCAGCCGCAAGGTCGTCTGTCAGATGCGCGAGGATGTGTTTGCACATCTGATGGAGCTTCCTGTGGGATATTTTGACACGCACCAGACCGGGGATATCATCAGCCGCATCTCGTACGATATCGACACGGTCAACACGTCGCTTGCCAACGATTTGATACAGATTCTGACAACGCTGATTACGGTTGTGGGAGCGTTCTCGATGATGATTGTCATCTCGCCCAGGCTGGTTCTGATTTTTGCCATCACAGTGCCGCTGTCCATTCTGATGACAAAGTTTATCACGGGAAAGACGCGCCCGCTGTTTCGTCTGCGCTCGCGAAAGCTCGGCGAACTGAACGGATTTGTGGAGGAGATGATTTCCGGGCAGAGGACGCTGAAAGCGTATCATCAGGAGGAAAATACAATCGGGAAATTTGACGGCAGGAATGAGGAGGCTGTGGAGGCGTACTACCGGGCAGAGTACTACGGGAGTGTCGTAGGGCCTGCGGTGAATTTTATCAACAACCTGTCGCTGGCGCTGGTCAGTATGTTCGGCGCGCTGCTGTTTCTGGCAGGGCAGATGAGCATCGGCAGTATTTCGTCGTTCATATTGTACTCGCGAAAATTCTCAGGGCCTATCAACGAGGCGGCAAATATTATGAGCGAGCTGCAGTCCGCACTCGCCGCGGCAGAGCGCGTGTTCAACATGATGGATGAGCCGGCGGAGGCCGTGGACTGTGCGAGTGCACGAAAGCTTACGGACGTTGCGGGGGATGTCCGTCTGGAACAGGTGCGTTTCGGATACACGAAAGAGCAGACGATTATCAGGGGGCTTAATCTGCATGCTGCGCCGGGGAAGCTTGTGGCGATCGTGGGCCCGACGGGAGCCGGCAAGACGACGCTGATCAATCTGTTGATGCGCTTTTATGACGTGGACGAAGGGCAGATCACAGTGGATTGTCACGCCGTACAGAAGGTCACGCGCGCGAGCCTGCGGCGGGCGTACGCCATGGTGCTGCAGGATACATGGCTCTTTGAGGGCACAGTGTTTGAAAATATCGCCTACGGCAGACAGGGCGCGACGCTGGAGGAGGTGGCTGACGCCGCCAGGGCCGCCAAAATCCACTCTTACATCAAGCGGCTGCCGCAGGGTTACGACACGGTGCTCACGGACGAGGGAACCAACATTTCGAAGGGACAGAAGCAGCTGCTGACCATCGCGCGCGCCATGCTGCTCGACGCGCCCATGCTCATTTTCGACGAGGCGACCTCCAACGTTGACACGCGGACAGAACAGCAGATACAGCAGGCCATGCGCAGGCTGATGGAGCACAAGACCTGCTTTGTCATCGCCCACCGGCTCTCCACGATCCAGAATGCGGATGTGATCCTGGTCGTGAACCACGGCGAGATTGTAGAGCAGGGGACACACGGCGAGCTGATGGAGCGGCAGGGGTTCTACTATCAGATGTATCGCGCGCAGTTTGAATAGGGAGTCTGCAGGATGAAACATTTATTTTTGAAGGGTACTATACTGACCGTGTCGGGAATGCTGCTGCTGGGTGGATGCAGTGCGGCACACAGGGAGGATGCCATGCAGGAAACAGGAGCTGTCAGTCAGGAAGCTTCCGAAGAGGAATCCATGGGAGCAGATTCTTTCGGGCAGGGGATAGCGGGACAGGAGCCATCGGAGAGGCCGGCTCCGGATACGGATACAAAAAAGACGGCAGATGGCAGCGTCCCGACGATCAGGTTCACACAGGAAAGAAAGGAATGGTACGCAGAGGACGGCAAGGTGCTGCTCTATACAGCCGAGACGAGCAGGGGCAGGGTTCTGAACGAAGGCTTTGATGCGCTGCAGGCTTCGCTTGACGGGCAGTGGAAGGGACCCGGTGACGATGAACAGGAGGCGGAATGCGTAAAGGAGTATTATGATACCATCACAGAGGAAGAGGCCAAACACTTTGTAAGCTGGGGAAGTGATGGAAGGGTGGAGATATGCAGGATAGATGATCGCGTCGTCAGCCTGCGCGAGCATTTTAGCGGTTTTTTTGGCGGAGCGCATGGAACCTATGGGACGATCGGCAGGACATATGATGTGGAGAGCGGGGCAGAGCTGCAGCTTGAGGATATCCTGAGCGAGCCAAAAGGGTTTTATGATAAAGCGTTCCCATATATTATAGCGCAGCTTGCAGAACATTATGAGAAGAGCATTTATCCGGATTATGCAGAAATTGTGCGGACGGACACATTTGGGGAGACGCCGGCGAGCTGGTATCTTGACAACACAGGGATCGTGATCGACTATCAGCTGTATCAGATCGCCCCCTATGCAGGGGGAATGCAGACAGTGACACTTCCCTATGACGAGTTTGCAGCGTACATCAAAGAGGATTATCTGATGCAGCGCGACAGCTTTGTCGCCAGCGTTGAAGTGAATCAAGCTGTCTCGGGACTGCCTGCTGGGACGGGGGAGATCATGCTCACAGCAGAGTATTTGGAGGGGCATTCCGGGATGGAAGTGACAGTCGTGTCAGGAGATGTGCGTGAAACGGTCGGGATAGTGGGATATGTTTTTGACGCTTATGTGTTCAGGCGGGCAGACGGACGCAGTTTTCTGATATTTTACTGCGAAGATATATCCGAAGATACATCAAAAGTTCATGCGGCCTATGTGTATGAGGTCACGGGCGGAAATGTGCGGGCCTGTGACAGGCTGGAGGGTGCCTCGTGGAGCGGAGCCTGCCTGGGCATGGACAGGATCGGGATTTCCATGTATGCTGATGTGGG